>NZ_JAAFKD010000020.1:22575-116214 GCF_013299165.1 Microcoleus sp. bin38.metabat.b11b12b14.051 | reverse complement strand
GTTTTGTCTTGCTGTTGAGTCAGGAATACCCTTAATCTAGCGCCCATATATTGAGTTACTTCAGTAGATGTATTCTTTTTGTTCACTTATCTTAACATAGTTTGGTTTTTTTGCGCCGACTTACTTAGTGGGTTGAAATTCGCAAATAGTCTTGTGCCAACACCTAAATCCTCGTCAATCGGCAAGTGCGGGAGCAATGCTATACCCATCCAGGGCGATCGCATATTTGCGATCGCTCCTCATCCAAAATCTAAAATCTAAAATCGCCCTAAGTTCCTGCTTTCAATTTTCCCATAGTTTTCTGAAATCTCCACAGCAGAAATGCCAGAAACAGCCATTGAGCAAGGATTCCCAATCCCACAAAAGGTATTGCTGTTGGTTGGTCGAACTGCCAAAACCCGTAGCCGAATAGCGTCCAAAGTGCGGCGCTTGCAGGAATGCGATCGGGCATGAGTTCCAGAACTATGAGCATTAGGGGAGCCAAGATCGACCAAAGGCTCAATCGACAGTGCGCGCACGCCATTGGATTGCGAATTTTTGTCGCACCAACTTGTTGAACTAAGGTGGCGTAAATTAAGATCGTATTCGTCGTACACAGAATTAACAAAGCTGTTTCTACAAGTTTTTGAGTGCCGATACCTATCCAAAATAGCCAAGGTACTAACACCACATTTGCGATGATGAGATGGATAACAACAGCCAGCAACATAGGGCTTCGATCTGACAAAATTAAGTTTTGCCAGCTCGGAGAATCATAGCGCGTCCAATCTAATAAAGCTTGGCGTTGAGGGCAGATAGCAAGCATTAACAGGAACAGCAGGATAACGGTCAAAACGTACAGAAAGATAGCTCCCAAAATAGCGTAATCCGCATCCGCCAAGCTTGGGGGTAGTAAAAAGCCTAGAGCGAGAACTTCTACACAAGCTAAAATCGCATAACTTTGCCGTTTCCCGATCGCGCTCGATCGAGGTTTGTCGAAACTCCGCAACATTATTCGCCACAGCACAAACGTAGTAGTGCCTAACACCGCTAAAGTAAAAGTGTGAGAGACAACACCTATCGTGTTAATCGGGAGAAAAAACCACAAAACGACAGGCTTTTGGTGTCCTAATATTTCTGAACTCGCCAACAGCGGCCGCCATGTGATGTTGATGTTCCAGCTCGTGTACAAAGGCGAGATATAGAAACCGGCGATCGCAGCACCTCCAAAGGCTGCTAAGGCTGTTGGCATTTGCTGGTTCTTTAATCCCTGTGTTTCACCTCTGAGCGCGCAGATCGTCACTGTGCTGTAGCAGATAGCGCATCCCGGCACGAGCATCAGATAGACGCTGGCAATCAGGGGTGGTGAAATCCCCGATCGCAAGCCAGCAAAGCAGTGCAGGGGAACCACCAGCCCTAGGGCAATATACAGCAGTACGGGAACGCCCAGCATTTTACCCAGCAGAATCTGCCACGCCGGAGACGGACTCAGGCGAATGAAATTGAGAGTTCCCCGTTTCTGTTCGTGTCCGATGTCGCTGACAATCGAATAACTTCCGAAGGTAAATGTTACGTAAGGCAGCATCAAAGTGATGATTTTCCACACCGGCAGCCAGCGGCTTTCTAGGAGGGAGCCGGTATTTGGCGAGATAATCAGCAGTAAAAGAATTTGGCAGATGACCGAAAAGGACACCGCTGCAATCACTGTTTGGGGTTTGAGTCTACCGCGAAGTTCCCGCAGCAGTTGCGGATTCCAGTTACCTAAACGATCGATCAAAACTGAGTTTGTCATCGGGGAATAGATAGATAGGATGGTTGACTGTTTCTGTTTGCTTTCAAGCTAACTCCAGGACGCATCAACCTCAAAGAAACCGGGTTTTTTACCTAATCTGTGGGTTAGAGCGCATAATTTTCGTGAAAAAACCCGGTTTCTAGCCACCAGTGCGTCCTGGACTAAAGCTGTTTGCTGAATGTACCGTCTTTCTCTGGCCGTTGGGTGCGATCGGGGAATGCAGGAGGCAAATCTGTAGCAGTTATTGTCTCGTTCATCGTCGTTTCCCGTGCAATTACTGTCAATTGTCATCCGAAATTCTAGCAATCTGATTTGATTGTTCAGGTAATATTAGCTAAAGAAAGCTAACCACAGCGGCAGCATTAACAGTAACCCGACGGAAGTGAGGGCGATGCTGCTAGCTAACAAATCGCGATCGAGCTCATAAATTTCTGCTAAAATCAGCACCGAAAGAGCTGTGGGTGTTCCCGACATCAACACCAAAACAAATCTCGGATCGCCGCTCAATCCAAAAAAACTAGCACCAAATCCGAGCAGCACTGGCACAATTAGCACTTTTAACAGCGACGGGATTAATGCTAATTCAAAACTTTGCCATGTTTTAATAGCTCTCAAGCGGATACCAACCAGCACCAAAGCACTAGCTATTACCCCCAAAACGGCGGTTTGCAAGCCCGATTCTACGGTCTCAGGTAGGGGGATATTTCTAGTGAAAAAACCTATGATAAATGCCCACAGGGCGGGAACTGTCAGCACGTCCCGAAGCTGAATCCACCAGTGATTTTTTTCCTCGGAATGGCCGAAATAGCTGGCAATAAGTACACCAAAACCGTAGCTGCCGATCACGTTGTTGGTGACGCTGTATAAGACTGCCCAGTTGTTGTTATCGCTGCTGATGATGGCGGGGGTGATTGCTAATCCGACAAAGCCGGTATTGCCTAACATGGCAGCTAGGATAAAACTGCCTTGGCTCGATCGCTTCAGCGAATTAAAATTAACTAAAAATAAATGTAGCCAAGAATCTTTGCTCACAAAATATGGCTTTTGGACGTAGGCCGCACTCAGCCACCGCAACAACAGCCAAGTCAGCCAAGCTAAACTCATACTCAGAAATAACACGAATATGGCGATCGCCGGTGTGAATCCCATTGCACCCGAAAAATCGCTCTGACGTGCTAAAACTAGAATTTGCAGCGGTATCCCAATCCAGAACAGAAAGCCGCTTAGCAGCTTAGGAAAATCAACCGGGATGTATCGAAACAGCAGCAGTCCCAAGCCCGTCGAGATAACTAGAGGCGTATAAGCGTGAAATAACGTTTCAACCATAAAATTTTAACTTGACAATTAGAAATACCTCTATTGATTAATAGTAAGGCGTAAAACCCGTAGGAAAAAATCAATTTATCGTTAGCGCCATCTCCGTAGAGGCGGGTTCCGCTAACGATTTGTCTTGCCTTTTCCCAACTTATGTGCTGTGTTTTCCTGTAGTTTCCTTCACAGCGAAACAAGGCGATACTAAACCTGCCCATTAGCGGGCGCCGCTCAATTCAATTTCAAAGCATTAACAGGCACATCATCCCAAGAGCTAACAATCCGCAAGGTAGCAACCCAGCCCTGCTGTTTTTGCTCTGCCGTCAAATTCTGTTCAAAAGATTCGTGGCATTGCTTGGCTTGAGTCTCATCGCCACAAGCAATGCAAGCATAAAGAATACCCGACGGGTCGATTTGCTCGTTTACCCAAATAATCACGATCTGCTCTCTCAATCAAAATCTAGTGTCACTTAAATTTTCCTATACTTTTGCCAATTATTTACTAGGATTTGCGTCACAAAAAATTGACCCATGGCTAGCCAGAAACTGGGTTTTTCGCGAAAATATTTTGTGTCAAACCGCAGCGGCCACAAAAACCAGGTTTCTGACAATTTGACGCACGAGTGCCCAGAAACCTGGTTTTTCCCGAAAATATTTCGTTCCAAACCGCAAAGCCCGCAAAAACCCGGTTTCTGAGCATTGACGCACAGGTGGCGAGAAACCGGGTTTTTCCCGAAAATATTTCGTTCCAAACCGCAAAGCCCGCAAAAACCCGGTTTCTGAGAGTCCCAGCGCGATCGCACTTCCCGATCGAATCACTTCGAGGCCAAACTCGCCAAAGACTCCCCCGCCACCCGGCAAATCCGCCAGTCGGGCATGACATCCGCACCGATACCCTTGTAAAATCCGATCGCCAATTCATTCCAATCAAGCACGCTCCACTCCAAACGCCCGCAGCCCCTTTCCACCGTCAACCGCGCCAAATAAACAATCAAAGACTTGCCAATCCCCCGCCCCCGAAACTCAGGAAGCACAAACAAATCCTCCAAATAAATCCCCGGCTGAGTCAAAAAAGTAGAATAATTGTAAAAAAATAGCGCCCAGCCGACAATTTGACCTTCGCATTCTGCTAAAATCGCTTCAGCAAAAGGGCGATCGCCAAACAAATGATTTTCCAAATCAACCGCATTACCAGTCACAGCGTGAGACAGCTTTTCGTACTCAGCTAAAGCCTTAATCAAATCAAACAGCACCGGCACATCGCCGCGGGTAGCCGGACGCAAAATCACCTCATCAGACATAAATCAATAATTAGTATTGGTCATTAGTCATTGGTCATTGGTCATTCTACTTGTTATACCATTTTTTTTAAGTTATGAGAAACTTTCATGAAAAGGTAAAGGAAATAATTACAAAGTCCAATTGTCCTGTATCTCTATCAGATGTTTAAAAAATGGTATGACCATAACAAAAAAGGTTCGTAGTGTGGACTTTAGTCCGCAATAAGAGCGGACTAAAGTCCACACTACGAACCTTACACCATTTTTTTAAAGTTATGATAGAGTTTTATGAAAAGGTCAAGGAGATAATTACAATGTCCAGCGGTCGTTTATCTCTATTGCATCTTTAGAAAAATGGTATTAGCAGGCAGGAGCCTGGGAACGAGTTAATAAGGTAAACCCGCGGAGGCGGGTTTTATTTGTATAGACGCGAATTCCATTCGCCGTGCGATATTTAAGACTTTTCACAATGCAAACTCAATGCTTTTTAGCTTATTTTAACCAGCCCTTCAATCGTTCCGTCACTTGAGGGCGGCGCAGCTTCCGCATTGCCTTATTTTGAATTTGACGGACTCGTTCGCGGGACAAATTGAACAAACTGCTGACTTCTTCTAAAGTATAAGGTTCGCCAGTGATCAAACCGTAACGCATAGCCACAATCTCTTTTTCCCGCTCAGTTAAAATATTATCCAACACCTCCAAAATATCTTGGCGCATCATCATCTCATTCATCTGAGCTTCGGGAGATTGAGTTGCGTTATCTTCAATAACATCCAAAAGTTCCGAACTTTCTTCCGTGCCGATGCGGTGGTTGAGAGACAAAGATTGTCTGCGTACTTGCTGGAGGTAACGAAGTTGTTCGGCAGTAACTTCCATTTCTTTAGCAAGTTCCGATTCAGTGGGATTGCGTTGAAGAGAACGCCTCAAATCCCGATAAACTCTTTTGAGTTTATTTAACTGTTCAACAACGTGCACCGGCAATCGAATTGTCCGCCCTTGATTGGCAATGGTGCGGGTAATTCCTTGGCGAATCCACCAATAGGCATAGGTAGAAAATTTGTAACCCTTCTCAGGATCGAACTTTTCGGCGGCTCGGTTCAAACCTAAAGCTCCTTCCTGAATTAAATCAAGGAAAGGCACGCCCCGATTGAGATAACGTTTGGCTATGGAAACAACCAAGCGCAAATTCGAGCTGATCATTTTCCGTTTCGCCGACTGACACTGGTAGCGTATCTGTTGCAGTTGAGTTTCGCTCACCCCCAAAGCAGTAGCGATTTCAGCTTTTGTTGGCACTCTGTCCAATTCCTGCTTTAAACGCTCTTCTAGTTCCTGAAGGGCTACCAATTCTTGAACGCGACGCGCCAACTCTACCTCTTCGGTGGCACTCAGTAGAGGATAGCGAGCCATTTCTTTGAACAAAGCTCCCACGGGATCGTCGGCAGACCAACTGTTGTATGCTGACGATCTACTTACCGTCGGACGATCGATCTCGGTGTCCTCATCCTCTGCGATTTCGAGTGAGGCTTCGGATTCCACCGCAAAACTGCCTAGGTCAGATTTTGCCATATAGTGCTTGGTGTCCGTGGGATGATTTGAAAACTATCCCTTCACTTTAACCAATTTAATCAAAAATTTCCGAAATCTACCTAGAAGTTCGTGACTGATATCAGATTGCCCCAATCTTATACATTTTTATTGAGTTCGAGCCAATAAAGGAGCTGCCTGCAATAACTGCTGAGTATAAGGGTGCTGCGGATTAGTAAAAATCTCCCGAGTCTTCCCAATTTCCACAATTTTTCCTGCATTCATTACCGCAATGCGATCGCAAAAAAATCTCGCCACCCACAAATCGTGCGTAATAAACAGATAAGTCAAATTAAATTCCTGCTTTAACTCCAGCATCAGTTCTAATACTTGAGTCTGCACGCTAGCATCCAGCATACTCACCGGTTCGTCGCAAATAATTAGTTGCGGCCGAGTAATCAAAGCCCGTGCGATGGAAACCCGCTGCTGTTGTCCTCCTGACAGTTCCCCCGGATAGCGGCGAAAGAAATCCTCCCCAGGAGTCAAACCCACCCGCTCTAACATTTGGATTACTTGTTTTTTAGCTTCTTCTCCATTAGCTAATTTGTGAATCAACAAAGGGTCAGCAATACTTTGGCCGACTGTCATCATCGGATTCAAGCAAGCATGGGGGTCTTGAAATACCATTTGCATTTGACGGCGGTGTTTCCTGACAGCATCGCGACTAAGGGCAGTGATATCTATTCCTTGAAATTCCACTTTGCCACCCGTCGGCGGAATTAGCCGCAAAATTGTGCGCGATAACGTACTTTTGCCGCAACCGGACTCCCCTACCAGCCCCAGGATTTCCCCCCGTTCTAGCTCTAAGCTAACGCCATCTACTGCTTTAATTACCTGCCGATTTCTCGAAAATAACTGGTCTAATAAATTGCTTTCTAAACTGTAGTGCTGCTGCAAATTGGTGACTGTCAAAAGAGGTGAATTTGACTCGGACTTAAGCTGAGAATTTTCTCGTTCCCCTCTTCCTTCTTCCTTCTTCCCTATTCCTTCTTCCTTCTTCCCTCTTCCTTCTTCCTTCTGAATGTGCAAAGCTGCTTTGAGGAGCGATCGAGTATATTCATGTTGCGGGCGTTCAAAAACATCCAGCACCGGCCCAGTTTCCACGACTTTGCCGCCGTACATCACCGCAATGCGATCGCAATACTCAGCCACCATCGCCAAATCGTGAGAAATCAGCAAAATCGCCGTTCCTCTTGAAGCGCAAAGTCTGGTCAATTCCTGCAAAATCTGGGCGGCGACAGTGACATCCAAACTCGTCGTCGGTTCATCCGCCACAATCAACTTCGGATCGAGCAAAAGAGCCAAAGCAATTGCCACTCTTTGGCGCATTCCGCCGCTAAATTCGTGGGGAAATTGTGACCAGCGAGACGCCGGAATTTTCACAGCATCCAAAATCTCGATCGCCCGTTGCTTAGCTTCCTTGCGAGCCAAATTCGGTCTGTGAGCCTGCAAAGTCTCGATGCAGTGTTCCCCAACAGTCATCAAAGGATCGAGACGAGTCATCGGATCTTGAAAAATCAACCCCACAGCTTCGCCCCGAAAGCGTCTCAGCCGCGAAGCATCCATATCAAACACCGACTCTCCCCCAAAACCAATCCGCCCCTCCACCAGCGTCGAATCCGGCAACAACCGCATCGCAGCCCGTCCCAAAGTTGACTTACCGCAGCCAGACTCCCCAACCAATCCCAGTTTTTCCCCCGGTTCCAGCGTCAGGGAAACCCCATCAACGGCCCAACCGGATTGGCCCCGCCGCTGAGGATAAGCTACTCGCAGATTTTCAACGGAAAACAAAGAAGAGTCATTAGTCATTAGTCATTAGTCCTTAGTCTGTTGTCTGTTGTCTGTTAACTGTTGACTGTTAACTGTTGTCTATATTTATTATTTCTCAATATACTGACGGTTAGTTGTTAGTTATTAGTATTGTTCAGGACTTATTAGTTATTGGCAAGACACCGATATGCTGTTGGTAAATACCAATAAAAATTGCTACAAACAAAGATTTTATCACTACATCATTAACCGACCAACCGCTTCTCTTACTAACAACAGTCAACTGTCAACAGTCAACTGTCAACAGTCAACTGTCAACTGACTACTGACTAAATTTCCCTTCGCTTCAACTCAGCTCTCCGCAGTATATAAGTAGCCGCACAATCAGCGTGGGGATGGTCTGCTAAAACTTCCGCGAGTTCCAACACATATCCGGCGATATCCGGGCCCAGCTTCTCAGTCAGCACTTGACGCTCCCGAGCGGCAAGTTCTTGCACGCGGGCCTTAGCTTGCCAGTTGGGAGAAAACATCTTGTCAATCTGGGTATGGAATCCCAGACTTTCGAGAATGTCCCACTCGCCGTTATCGCACCAAATGCCTCCGCACAACATACAGCGCTCTATGTAAAAGGGCACTCTGCTGAAGGGAACTTTCGCCCGGGACAGATAGTGACCGTCTTCGGGACACAGGGCGGCTTTGCTGTCGTAGGGAGACGGCGTGAATTCTATGCCGAGAGTGCCTGTCGCCTCTGGCTTCTCGGATTTGTTGTACCACAGGCTGTGCTCTTTCTGCCAAGCTTCGTATTCTTTACCTGGAATCCAGATACCGTAACAGTTGGGACACCACTGCACCGACATACTGCCGGCTAAGGTGCCACCGTCTAAGTTTGGATGTTTACATTTTGGACATTCCACCGCTTTATTTCTCCTTGCCTTCTCTATTCCCTGTTTATTCAGTTATTAATTCTGCATCTGGACGGGCTCGCTCAGCAGCAGATTTTTTTTGCAGCACCGCACCGCAGTAGCCAATTAACGTGTTTAGTCGCTCCGCAGCAGCAGTTTGCCTCGCCTCTGCTGTCGCTGGCTGCTTCGCAGCTTGCAAAAACGTGACATCTGTCCCCAATAACCGCAGTTGTTTGTGAATTTCCGTCAAATAGGACTGCTCTGGGGGGGGTTCTGAGGCGTCTAACTCGCCGCTGTCGGCTCTCATAATTTGGTTGCCGAAAAATTGTTGCACTTTTTTGTATTCGATCGCCAGTGCTGCCCGATCGACCTTATCCTGTGCAACAGTTCTTTGTAGCTGTTCGAGTGCTTGCTCTAATTCTTCGTAGCACTGGCGGCGATCTTCGGACAATATCATGATTTTGTCAACTAATTTGTCTTTATAATCAAAGTAGATTCTTGCTTAAGGTTTGCTCATATTCAACGAAGCCCTGCCTTTTTGCACTAATTCTCTGTTTTTTGAGAAAATTTAACTCAGTGGGGGGCGTGACTCGATCGCTCTGGTTTCTGCTTTGAGTTTAGCGTTGCCTGTAAATGTCGATCGCCCGCCTCACCAAAAACAGGTGCCGTGTCCCCATGTTCGCTAGAGTGGATATCTTCAAATTTTAGACCTTAGTTCCAGCTCGGTTGATTCATCTGTCGAGTAAAATCTAAAATCTAAAATCTAAAATCTAAAATCTAAAATCGACTGACCTCCACTGCTACCGCCAAAATATCCCCATCTTACCCGATCGAGCCACCGCAGCGGCGGCCGTGGAGTCACTATATTTTCCTACCTGCGACGGGGGGCAGATCGCAATTAGATAGGTATAGTTAACAGAAAAATCGACTATTTTTGGGAATTGCAAATTGTGGCATTCAATTAGTTTAGTATAACTAAACACATAATTTCCGCAATTCAACCCAAAACCGGCTTTTAACCATTTGTATTTCTAACTTTTAAAGGTGTACCCCATGAACGCGAACACTCTGACTCCCTCGAACGCGATCGATCCTTGCATAGTTCCCGATTGGCTGCAAGAATGCCTGAATGCTCGATCGCAAGCTGATGAAGCCCCTAACCCGAATTCCTCAACTGACAACGGCTTAATTTGTCGGGCATTTGAATTTGCCCGCGACTTGCACGAAGGACAGTACCGCAAATCAGGAGAACCTTACATTTGCCATCCCGTAGCTGTAGCTGGAATACTCCGATATATGGGCGGAAACAGCGCCATGATTGCCGCCGGTTTCCTCCATGACATTGTGGAAGATACAGATATTACCCTCGAAGAAATAGAACAGCGGTTCGGCGCGGAAGTGCGACAATTAGTCGAAGGTGTCACCAAGCTTTCTAAGTTTAATTTTTCCAGCAAAACAGAGCGCCTTGCCGAAAATTTCCGCCGAATGTTTTTAGCAATGGCTAAAGATATTCGCGTGATTGTCGTCAAACTCGCAGACAGGCTGCACAACATGAGGACTTTGGAGCATTTGTCCGAAGAAAAGCAGCGCAGCATTGCCCTAGAAACCCGAGAGATTTTTGCTCCCCTGGCGAACCGTTTGGGCATCGGGCGCTTTAAGTGGGAATTGGAAGATTTAGCGTTTAAATACCTGGAACCGGAAGCTTACCGCGAAATTCAGGACTTGGTGGCAGTCAAGCGGGGCGATCGAGAAACTCAACTCGCAGAAGTCACAGATTGTTTGCGAGAAAGGCTTGACAATTTAGGCATAAAATGCTACGAAGTCAGCGGTCGTCCCAAACATTTGTACGGGATTTATGGGAAGATGCAGCGGCGGCAAAAAGGCTTTAACCAAGTCTACGATATTGCTGCCGTGCGGATTATAGTAGAAAGCAATGATGACTGTTATCGCGCATTGGCGATCGTCCACGATTCATTCCGCCCGATTCCCGGCCGCTTCAAAGACTATATCGGTTTACCAAAAGCCAACCGCTATCAATCTTTGCACACCGGAGTCATTGGCACCAGCGGCCGCCCCATCGAAGTCCAAATCCGCACCGTAGCAATGCACCACATTGCAGAATACGGCATTGCAGCCCACTGGAAATACAAAGAAACCGGCGGCTCCAACACCACAGTTACCGGCGACGACGAAAAATTTACCTGGCTGCGACAACTGCTAGAATGGCAAACCGATCTGAAAGACGATCGCGAATATCTACAAAGCATTAAAGACAACTTATTCGACGAAGATATCTACGTTTTCACTCCTAACGGAGACGTAATAGCCCTCAACAGCGGGTCAACACCCGTAGATTTTGCGTACCGCATTCACACAGAAATAGGCAATCGCTGCACCGGCGCCCGAGTCAACGGGCGAATGGTGACACTAGACAAGGTTTTAAAGAATGGCGACATTGTAGAAATCTTGAACCAAAAAAACGGCCATCCGAGTTCCGACTGGCTGAATTTTGTCAAGACAAACGGAGCAAAAAACCGAATTCGGCAGTGGTTAAAGCGATCGCACCGAGATGAAAACCTCGCTCGCGGGCGGGAATTGCTCGAAAAAGAATTAGGTAAAAACGGCTTAGAATCCCTGCTAAAATCTGAGCCCATGCAATCGGTAGCTCAGCGCTGCAACTACCATAGCGTCGAAGATTTAATCGCAGGTTTGGGCTACGGCGAAGTCACCCTAAATCTCGTAGTAAATCGACTGCGAGATTTAGTAAAAGTCCAGCAAAAAATAGAAGCTGCACCCACAGGAATCCAGGAATTGCCCGTGCAAATACCTGCATCGACGACACCCAAGCCCGTACCGAGTTCATCTCCAAGCAAATCGCCGATCGCAGGTGTAGAAGGATTACTCTACCATTTAGCAGGCTGTTGCTGTCCAATTCCCGGCGAATCAATTATTGGAGCAGTGACTCGCACCCGTGGCATTTCGATTCACCGTCAAGGCTGTTCAAATGTTGAAAGCGTACCGGGAGATAGATTAGTTCCCGTGAGTTGGAATTCCACCAACCGCAATGAATCTCGCCCTAATACTTATCCGGTTAACATTCAAGTAGAAGCCCTCGATCGCGTGGGAGTTCTCAACGATGTATTATCGCATTTGAAAGACAACAAAGTCAACGTCCGCAGCGCCCAAGTCAAAACATATCCAGGATTGCCGGCCTTAATTGACTTGTGCATGGATATTCAGGATAAAGAACAGTTCGAGCGGACTTGTATGCAGATTAAAAATATGAGCGATATTTTGAATTTGCGTAGGCTGAGCGAAGCTGAGTGAATCAAATTAAGGGGAAAGACGGCGGTTGAAACCGCGTCTTGTCAAACGAAGAAAGACGGCGGTTGAAACCGCGCCTACACAAACGAAGAAAGACGGCGGTTGAAACCGCGCCTACACAAACGAAGTCCGCACTTCGACAAGCTCAGCGACCACCTCCGCGGACTGAAGAAGATAACGTAATATTCACCGTTCATTCTTCAACCTGCGGAGGCAGGTTTTGTCTGTGTAGACGCGGTTTCAACCGCCCGTTCGTTCGCCCGTTCATTCGCCCGTTCATTCGCCCATTCCTCCTTCAACCTGCTCCCGTCACGTGAGTGTTTGTATAGACGCGGTTTCAACCGCCCCGTATTCTTTATTTCACCGGAATTACGGGCTTGGACTCGCCCAACTTTTGCTGCAAAAACTGCCGCGCTACTTGTGCGGCATCCTGCTGTTTTCCGTCAACTTGATAGTTGAGTTGTCGCATATCTTCCTCCGAGATTTTGCCGCCCAACTCTGCGAGTACAGGACGCAATTCTGGGTATTTCTCCAAAATTTGCGATCGCACAACCGGAACAGCTTCGTAGGGCGGGAAATAGTTCTTATCATCTTTCAGCACTACCAAACCCAAACTTTGAATCAAACCATCCGTCGTATTACCAGCAATCACATCCACTTCTTTTTGTTGCAGCGCTTGAGTAAGCAATCCTAACAGCAACTCCTTTGGTTCTTCCGCAAATTTTATCCCGTAAGTTTTAGCTAAACCGGGAAAGCCATCTTCTCTTTCTTTGAATTCTGGGCCAAAACCAGCGCGCAATTTTGGTGCAGCTTGGCTTAGTTGCGAGAGAGTTTGCAAGTTAAGTTTTTTGGCATCGTCTCCCCGCACAATGATCGCAAAACTGTTATTAAATCCCAGGGGTTCAGTCCATTCTGCTTTAAACTGTTTGGGATATTCTTGTTTGAGGTAAGTGAGGACTTTTTTGGGGTCAGAAATCGGCTTTTGTTTGAGAATGTTGGCAAAAGCTGTACCTGTATATTCGACGTACAAGTCGATTTTTCCTGCTGTTAGGGATTGATGGCAAAGCGAGCCTCCGAGGTTGAGCTCGCGCTCTACTTTGATATCCGTTTTGGCTTCGATGTGCTGTGCTAAAATTTCTGCGAGAATGACTTGTTCGCTAAAGTCTTTCGAGCAAATCACAACTTGTTTTTGAGAACTAGAATTGCAGCTTGTGACTGCTAACAAGCAAAGCAATGATACGCAGGAAGAGATTAACTTGATTTTTGATATTTTCATGAGTTATTAAGTTATCAACTTTACCATTAATCTTTGCTAATTTTACAGCGTTACTCTGTAGGTTTGTGAATAACATTTTTTTATTAACCGCAGAGAACGCAGAGAACGCAGAGGGAGAAAGAAAGGGTTCTCAAATGATTTAGGATTGCTAGATTTTGGCATTTTATACCACAAATCCTGCTTAAATACTCGCTTTATTAGTCTCTTAGAGAGGGACGAAAGTTTGTGTAGTAGCGGTTTCAACCGCCCAGCGGATTTGGTATTACCCATTATCTGTTGTCTTGTTGTAACATTTATTTATAGACATGGAGGACAAAAGATGGTATTCAGTGTCATCGATATTATCCGCCAGCAGCGACAATTTTTTGCTACTGGGAAAACTAAAGATGTGGATTTTCGGATCGAACAACTCAAAAATCTCAAAAGTGCGATCGCCTCCAATCAATCACGGATTGTGGATGCTGTCAAGGCTGATTTGAACAGGCCGGAGTATGAGGCGTATTTTGAAATTGCTGCGATCGCAGAAGTTAATTATGCCATCAAAAACGTGAAATCGTGGGCTAAGCCGAAAAAAGTGCCGACATCGATCGATCAATTCCCCGCCTCAGCCCGCATTTACCCGGAACCTTTGGGCGTCGTTTTAATCATCGGGCCCTGGAATTACCCGTTTCAGCTCATGATATCACCTTTAGTCGGGGCGATCGCCGCTGGCAACTGCGCTATCCTCAAACCCTCAGAAATCGCCTCGCACACGTCGGAAGTAGTCGCGGATATGATTTCCAAAACCTTCGATCCCGCCTACATCTGCGCGATCGAAGGAGGAGTCGAAATCAGCAAACAATTATTAGCCGAAAAATTCGACCATATCTTCTTTACTGGAGGCACAAAAATCGGTAAAGTAGTCATGGAAGCCGCCGCCAAACACCTCACACCTGTAACATTAGAATTGGGTGGAAAAAGTCCTTGCATTGTTGACTCAGATATTCAAATTGAATATACTGCAAGACGGATTGCGTGGGGCAAATTTATCAATGCCGGTCAAACTTGTATCGCTCCAGATTACCTGTTAGTTGATAAAAAAGTTAAACCCGCTTTGATGCAAGCAATTAAAACAGCAATTCACGAATTTTACGGCGACGATCCACAGAAAAGTCCCGACTATTCCAGAATTATCAATCTACATCATTTAGGACGTTTGGCAGAGTTTATCAAAGATGGTGAAATTGTCGTCGGCGGCCAAACAAATGCCGCAGACAAATATATTGCGCCGACGGTAATTGACAAGGTTTCCTGGGATTCGCCAGTCATGCAGGATGAGATTTTTGGCCCGATTTTGCCCGTTTTGGAGTATGAGGACTTCGGAGAGGCGATCGCCCAAATCAACGCCCGCCCCAAACCCCTAGCTTTGTATTTGTTCTCGAAAGATAAGGAGAAACAGGAGCGAGTTTTGCGCGAAACTTCTTCCGGCGGAGTTTGCATAAACGATACGGTTATGCAAGTCGGAGTCACAACTTTACCTTTTGGCGGAGTTGGCGACAGCGGCATCGGCAGCTATCACGGAAAAGCTAGTTTTGATACTTTTTCGCATCAGAAAAGCGTGCTGCAAAAGTCATTCTTGCTTGACTTAAAATGGCGCTATGCTCCATATATAGGTAAGTTAGACTTGATCAAGAAAATTATCGGTTGAGCGCTCGACTACTTGTGTCAATATAATCTGGGCGTGATTTCACCAACATCTACAATACAAATAAGATAGTGGTGTTATTTCGCCGTTGTTAGCTCGATTAAATAGGTTTGTAGTGCGGACTTTAGTCCGCAGAATTGGATGCGGACTAAAGTCCTCACTACAAACCTTGTGATTTGATGTCTGAAAAAATTGCTCTTTTAACAAAAGCAGGTAAAAGCTTGCGCGCAGCCAAGTTGTTAGCTCGATTAAATAGGTTGGTAGTGCGGACTTTAGTCCGCAGAATTGGATGCGGACTAAAGTCCTCACTACAAACCTTGTGATTTGATACCAGAACAAATTGCTCTTTTAACAAAAGCAGGTAAAAGCTTGCGCGCAGCCAAGTTGTTAGCTCGATTAAATAGGTTGGTAGTGCGGACTTTAGTCCGCAGAATTGGATGCGGACTAAAGTCCGCACTACAAACCTTGTGATTTGATGTCTGAAAAAATTGCTCTTTTAACAAAAGCAGGTAAAAGCTTGCGCGCAGCCAAGTTGTTAGCTCGATTAAATAGGTTGGTAGTGCGGACTTTAGTCCGCAGAATTGGATGCGGACTAAAGTCCTCACTACAAACCTTGTGATTTGATACCAGAACAAATTGCTCTTTTAACAAAAGCCAGTGAAAGCTTGCGGGCAGCTAACTTGTTAGCTCGATTAAATAGGTTTGTAGTGCGGACTTTAGTCCGCAGAATTTGATGCGGACTAAAGTCCGCACTACAAACTTTTTAAAATTAACGAAATCAGATGCTGGGAAATCAGTCACTTGCTTAATCTTAATTGAGTTAAAATAATGTCAACTCTTACCATAAAACCTTATGTTTCCTAAATATCCCGTGCCTCAAACAGAGCCGCCCCGATCGCCAAAAGAAACGCTCCCCACGATGTACGATCTACCTAGCGAAAATCTGGAGGAACCTGGTTTGCCCGACGAATTTCACGGCTTGCAACCGCAGTTGCTGAGCTACACCTTCCGCCCTTCCAACTATTCGGCTTCCCAAATATTTACCGGAAGCGACATGAATCTTTACTACGACTCGCGTCACCCGCTGTGGTACAAGCGCCCGGATTGGTTTGGAGTTGTGGGAGTTTCCCGATTGTATGATGAAGTTGATATGCGGCTGAGTTATGTGGTTTGGCAAGAGGCTGTGAATCCTTTTGTGATTGTAGAATTGCTGTCGCCGGGAACTGAAAAGGAAGATTTGGGAGAAAATGATGGGGAACAATTACAGTCTGCTTCTGAACAAATAGCAGGTAACGGTAATATAAACCACGAACAAACTCAGGAAAAACCGCTCAGAAAATGGCAGGTTTACGAGCAGGTTTTGCGGATTCCTTATTATGTTGTTTTCAGCCGCTACACTAATCGATTGAGAGCTTTTAAATTGAACGGAGCTCGGTATGAAGAATTAGAACTTTCTGACTCGCGCCTATGGATGCCTGAGATTGATTTAGGCTTGGGTTTGTGGCAGGGAGATTATCTGGGAGTCGATCGACTGTGGTTGCGCTGGTACGATGGTGATGGCAATTGGATTCTGATTCCCGAGGAGCGAGCCGAGCAGGCGCAAGAGCGAGCCGAGCAGGCACAAGAGCGAGCCGAGCAGGAAAGACAGCGTGCTGAGACTGCGGAAACTCGGTTAGAATCTTTGATGCAAAGACTGCGGGAATCTGGCATCAATCCCGATCGATTCTTGAACCGTTAATGCTGGTGATTTTTTAGGAAGACTTACGCACTACGAACCAAGGAACCGGGTTTTGTCAACTGAGATTAAGCGTTACAAAACTAGGTTTCCGATCCGTGCTTAAATTTGATTCACTTTACAAGCAGAATGTCGATGTAGTAAAATCACTACTCAAAGGCGATTTTGAGTATCTCTAGTGAAAAAACTGTTATCATTTCTTGCCATTTGGGCGATCGCCTCTGCATCTTTAGCTAATTACATTCCACCGAGCTACGTGCTGCGACTAGAAACTGTCAAACCGGGACTGTTGCGGGTAACAAATACTTCTACTGCGCCGATTTATGTCACAAGCTTTGTCCTGCTAAACCACACAGTCAACGAACTCGGCAAACGAACCGGAGAAGTTAATAAAATCTTGGTGCGTGTAAATGCAGCGATCGCTCCAGGGCAAAGTCTACTAGAATCAATTAAGGCTTATCCATATCGCACAACGGCAAATACTGAGCTTGTGCAGTGGAATGAGAAACGCAAAGTTCACCGAGACGGATTGTTGATTTGTTTTATTAACGATTTTAATCACAATGTCTTTGTAACTCCTAACGGACATTTGCCCTGTCCGAAATAATTCAAATCAGAAATGTCATACTATCTGTTAAATCTTTTCGCCAGCAATTTATGGAACCTCTATTGAAAGAACATTGTGCCGCTTGCCTTCCAAACTCTCCCCGCGTCACAGCTCACGAAATTATCCAACTTAAGCCTCAAATTCCTGACTGGAATTTGATTGAAAAAAATGGGATTCCTCAATTAGAACGTGCCTACAAATTCCGGGATTTCAAAAGTGCGATCGCCTTTACTAACAGCGTCGGCGAAGCAGCAGAAACTGAAGGGCATCACCCCGCACTGTTAACCGAGTGGGGAAAAGTTACTGTTACTTGGTGGACTCACTCGGTTTCTGGGCTGCACCGCAACGATTTTATTATGGCTGCGAGGACTGATGCGATCGCACATCAATTCTCAACCTAAAATCAAACTTATCGGCTGATAATAGTCTCAGAAGTCACAGCGCCAAGCACGGGTGAATGCGGTTGATTTGTATTCAACAATTCCAGATTTAGTCGGTAGCCGACATTCCGCACGGTTTGAATTAAACTCGGCTGTCGTGGGTCTATTTCGATTTTTTTACGCAAAGAGAGTACGTGAGTGTCTATCGTCCGGGGGTTGTCAATCGCATCAGGCCAGGCGCGACGCAGCAAATCCGATCGCGAAAGCGGCACTCCTCCAGCTTGAGCCAGCACGTACAGCAGGCTGAATTCCTGGGGAGTCAGCTCGATGTGTTCCTCGTGCAGCCTGACTCGGCGCTGTACCAAGTCAATTTTGAGCAGCCCGCATTCGAGCGTCGCCGGCGGTACCATTGTGCGGTTGCGACGCATCAGAGCTTCCACCCTGGCCATAAATTCTTGCATCCCAAACGGTTTAGTTAGGTAATCGTCGGCGCCCGACTTCAAACCTTCCACAATATCCGCTTCCGAATTCCGCGCCGACAGCATCAAAATCAGCGATTGCTGTTGCTGTTGCAGCCAGCGGCAAAATTCTAAACCGTCTCCATCAGGCAATTGGGCATCGAGAATGACTAGGGTTGGCTGGCGGCTGAAAAATATTTCCCTAGCATGACTGATATCCGCTGATTGGTGCACCCAGTGACCGACTTGCTGTAGGTGCCAGCCCAAGAGCGATCGCAGGTGCGGATTTCCTTCAACAATTGAAATACTTGCAGATCCCACAACGGCGAGCTTCCCTTATCACTAATGGCTACCAGGTTAACAGAGCTTTTGTCAAGGTTTTGTAACCATCGCTACTCAAGCATAAGCTGCGTTTAAAGCTGCGAACAAACCTTTAGTATGAATTTTAAAGATTTGGTCAAATTGCGATCGTCAGCCCCCATAAACGTTAAATGATTCTGGCGATGAGCTTACAATAAGAATAGGAAAGCTTATAGCCGATCGATCCCATGCCCGAACCGCCTGCTTTGACCGCAGCCCCCGACAGAGTACCAACTCCTAGGAGGTTGACAAATCGCGCAACTGAAACTAAAATTCCTGCAACCGTTCGCTCGGTAGCCGGAACACTCACTCAGTTCGATCGCCAAATTCAGCAATATCCTGACTCTATTAAACGCACAATGAATTATGTAGGTGCGCGCGATGGAGTTGAGCTACTGCATTGCAGAGAGTGAAATTTTTTATGGAGGGTAGTAGCCTGTTGAGCAGGGTAAAAACTTTTATTTAGCAATCGCCTCTCTTCTGAGCTTGCTCAGTGTGAATCCGGGCAGTTCCTAAATCCCGCCGTCATTATACACACCACAAAGGATTTCAACTCACACCATGCTACAAGACACCCAAACAATCCGGCACTACCAAAAACTCACCGACGCCCTCGTCGAAATGTGGAATAGAGGTTATCGTTTCGATGATTTGCGGCTTTACTTAGATGGCTACCTCGCAGCCCTGCGACATTGTAACAGCCTGGAACCCTATCTGATTCACAGATTAGAGGAAGAAGCAGCGCGTTACATTCACGATCCTTCCAATTTTGAAATGCCACAGCCACAGACACAAACTGAAGCCGACTACTATTAACACCAAATTCGGTTTAATAAACCTACTAGGTTTGATCGTTCGGACTTCAGTCCTGTCTTGACGCTTTTAATGAATAAGGACTAAAGTCCTCACGATCAAACAACCGATCGCTAATCGGACATGGTATCAGAGTCAGGAAGTCACAAGCTGTAGCTGCAAAATAAAAAGTTTAGTAGGGCGGGGCTGTTGTGTCCGCCCTACTGTTGTTAGAGTTAGAAATTTGAGAAACTTTTAAGTTCGGAACTCAGAATTTTTAAAGTCTTTAACTCACAATTTACAACTCACAACTTTTTTTTCCTTTCCCTTGAGTTTTCTTTAAGGAATGACAATTAAATAACTTCCACAAGTTTGTGAGATGGGCGTCCCGCCCGTCTTGAACAGGCAGGATGCCTGTTCCACAATAACAATTAAAATTGTAAGTTATTTAATTTGCGATCCTAAGAAGCCAAAGCTACTTCTACAGCTTCTTGCAATTCGCCCTTTTGATACATCTCGATCATAATATCCGAGCCGCCAATAAACTCGCCGTTGATATAAACTTGGGGAATTGTCGGCCAGTTGGAATACTCTTTAACGCCTTGACGAATTTCTTGGTCTGCTAACACATCAACAGTTTCGTAAGGCACTCCCAAAGTATTGAGAATTTGCACCACAGTATTAGAAAAACCGCACTGTGGCATTAACTTATTGCCTTTCATGAAGACCATGATTTTGTTTTGCTTAACCAATTCTTCAATTCGGTCATGTGCTGTAGTCATGGGTATCTCCTAAGATTGTTTAAAAAATTTTAAACGTTGACAGTTGTTTCTCATTACCCAGAAACCGGGTTTTTAACGAAAATCTCTCGTTACAGCCATAGATACCGGTGAAAAACCCGGTTTCTTTGGTTGCAATTGTTTCTCAAGCAAATATTGAGACTAGCACAAACTTGCGATCGTCAATTGCCACTGAAAAACTAAGCAACCTCACTTTTGGCTGCCCATTCTGCGGGAGTTAAGGTTTCCAATGCCAAAGCGTGGATAGCTTCACTAGCCATTGCCTCTTTGAGAGCTCCGTAAACCAGTTGATGCTGCTTGACTCGGCTTTTCCCTTCAAAGGCGGCAGAGATTACTCTCGCCTGATAATGGTCGCCGCCGCCGGTTAAATCGTCAACTTGTATCTTAGCGTCGGGCAACTCTGCCTTAATCATTTCTGCTACTTGAGACGGTGTAACCATTGGTTTCTGTGATAAAGGGCTGTATTGAGTATTTTAGTGGAACTACTTGTTAGACGATCGCGGTTGAGTTGCAGCAGGCCGGGGATAGGGCGCATCCACAAAACCCAATTCCAGTAACTGCTGGTAAGCTTTTTTGCCCAAGTCGCGAGTTGGCTGCTGCGATCGAATAATCTGAATCAGTAGGGGAACAGCGAGTTCTGGCTTGTTTTGCGCCCGGTGTACCAACGCCAGCCGATAGGTAGCTTCGTCGCGCATTTGGGCTGTTTCCACAGCTTTGGTGCGGTTGCTGTCTGCCAACCGGATGTCAATTCCGGCAAAACTGCTGCCCAGTTGCTGGTAGAAGTTGGAGAGTTGATTAAAAATTTGGCGGGATTCTTGGAGTTTTTGAGCGGCTAGCGTGTAATTTTGACTTGAAATAGCACCACTGGCTTCTGTCATCAAACGCTGACCGCCTGCAATGCTCAGCACGCTGCTATCTTGGGTAACAGGGCGGAGGTTGTTGGGGTCTGTGGGGTCGTCGGCAGGTTCGACTTGCGATCGGCTATCTGGTCTAGAAGGTTGTTGTGCTTGGGCTTGCAGCGGTTGCAACAGGGTCAAAACTGCGATCGCCCCGATCGTCATCCGGGCAGTGAAGCGAAGCCAGCAAACAGTTCCAGAGTATACCATGAAATTACTTTGCGCCTCGGCGCTTTAAAAAGATATTTAGCTTGAGCCGATCTTACCATTGGCGATCGCAACCGGCTAAGTGTAAACCAATTTTGTTCAAATGTCAAAAGGGGCGATCGGGCAAAAGGCTGTTTAGGAAAATCATAGTAGAGACTTGACATGAGGTTCTCACTATGCGAACATAAAGGTGTCGTTTCAAAGCAAGGGTACTTGTGAAATGAGACTAATTTCCAAGAAAAATCTGGAGAGTGCGATCAAACCCTACGCCGATGCCCAGAGTACGATCGCAGCCTGGTGCAAGGTCATGGAAGACAACGATTGGAAATCGCTACAAGAGATCCGACAGGGGTATTTTAAATCCGTCGATCAAGTCTATGGATATACCATTTTTGATATGAAACACAATAGGTATAGATTAATTGTACAAATTAACTATAGCACCGGATATGTACTTTTTAAGAAATTTTTAACCCATGCCGAATATAGCAAAATCAACTGGAATAATAAACATGAAGTTAAGGAAAAAATAGGTTGATTTTTCACTAAATACATCAGGGATCTTTACAATTGCCCTGATGTATTCAATAAATCAAAAACATTCATTCCAATGGTTAACAGCATGACACTAAGAAACAAACACCCACCTAGATCAACTTCATGACAATATTCTTCCTGCTTTCTTCTTCGTTTTTTCATGAAAACTTGAATGAACTATGAACATCACAATTGAAAAAATAGCTTACGGTCAACTGCTGGCGAAATCTCAGCCTAAGCCCATCCTGAACGAAGAAGATTACGATCTTGCCCTCGCAGAATTAGGATCTCTGATGTCTAAGGAAGAATTAACCCTAGAAGAAGAAACTTTACTAAGTCTCTGGGGGCTGTTGATCGAAGAATACGAATCAAAATATTACCCAATCCCAGAAGCGAGTCCCCAAGATGTTCTGTTACATCTCATGGAAGTTCGCGAACTCAAACAAGCCGATTTAGTCGGCGTGATTGGTTCCAAAGGAGTAGTATCTGAGGTGGTTAATGGCAAACGGGCGATTAGCAAAGCTCAAGCTAAGGCGCTGGGAGAATTTTTTAACATTAATCCTAGCGTGTTTATTTGAGAGAAGAGATAAGATAATACGGCGGTTGAAACCGCGTCTACACAAACTTTCACCCGCCTCCGCGGGTTGAAGAGATCAGGCGGTTGCAACCGCCCGTCTTCTCTCCAAAATCAAACAGGGACATTTCTGATGGTACAACCAAGCAAACCAACCTCCGCCATCCTCCAAAACTATCAAGGTATCGGAGTTCCCGAAGCAAGTCTGGCAATAATTTTGCAGCGCGGCGGCGATGAATTGTTGCTGTCAAAAGTTCCTAACCGCTTTACAGTCAGCCTCTCATCAACAGTATCAGCCTCGAACAATTGGGCTGCAACAAATCAGGCAAAACTTAACCGTCGCGTCAGCCAAAGCAATCTCGAAGAATATCTAGTGGCGCCGGAAAACCTAGATGCAGCAATGCAAGCCGCCCGCGCCAGCGATGCGGTAGCTTTTGCTAGTCATGTTTATTGTCCCGCAAATAATCCGAGTACATTCTTTTATTTGACAGATCAAATTACTATTCAATTTGGCGAACAAGTAAACGAAGAGTCGCGAAAGTCGATCGCCAATGCAGCAAGTTTAACCATAAATCGGCCAGTCGAAGGCATTCCCAACACTTTCATCTGCTTCGTCAGCAAACAAGCAACTGAAAACCCGATCAAAATTGCCAACCGCTTGACAAGATATCCAGAAGTTTTGATCGCGGAACCCAATATTATCCTAGAAACTCAGCAACATTATACACCTCGTGATCCGCTTTATCCCAAACAGTGGTATCTCAATAACAAAGGTGGTGACCAACTTGTGGGCGGTGCTCAGATCTATGCAGAACAAGCTTGGGATATGACTCGCGGCGTGCGATCGATCGTAATTGCGATCGCAGACGATTCAGTCGATCTGACGCACCCCGATTTTGAAGGCCAAGGCAAAATCGTCTCACCCATCGATTTCAAAGACGGCGATACTTCCCCGATGCCAGTTGCCGATTCGGACAACCACGGGACAAGTTGTGCCGGTGTCGCCGTTGCGGAAGAAAACGGCAAAGGCATTGTCGGAGTCGCCCCCGGATGCGCCCTGATGCCCATCCGTACCACGGGTTTTCTTGATGATGAGTCGATCGAAAAAATATTCAATTGGGCAGTAGAAAAAGGCGCCGCCGTCATCTCTTGCAGTTGGGGCCCAGGAGCACTTTACTATCCGCTTTCCCTGCGCCAAAGTGCCGTCATCACCAAAGCAGCCACCCAAGGGCGGGGCGGCAGAGGCTGCGTGATTGTGTTCGCTGCGGGGAATGCCAACCGCCCAGTCAACGGCACTGTGGACGAAAAAGGCTGGCAAAATAACGTTGTGGGCGATCGAACTAATTGGCTGTCAGGATTTGCAGTGCACCCGGATGTGATTGCCGTGGCTGCTTCCACTTCCCTCAACAAAAAAGCAGCCTACAGCAATTGGGGCAGCAGTATCTCGGTTTGCGCCCCCAGCAACAACGCGCCCCCGGGAACCTGGCTACCACAAACCGGATTTATTGCGACAGGGCCGGAAGTGACGCAGTATTTGCCCGGTTTGGGCGTGTTTACGGACGATCGAGTCGGGGTTGCGGGCTACGACTCGGGGGACTACACCGATACCTTTGGCGGCACTTCCAGCGCCACTCCAGTAGTCGCTGGAGTAGCAGGTTTAATGCTATCGGCTAACCCTCGTTTGACAGCGCGGGAAGTGCGGGGAATTCTCGAACAAACTGCCGATAAAATTGTCGATGCCGATCCCGATCCGCAGTTGGGTAATCGGTTGGGAAATTACGATGCTAACAGCCGCCGCAGCGATTGGTTTGGTTACGGAAAAGTGAATGCTTTTAAGGCCGTGCAAGCTGCTGTGAGAAAGGGGGGAGGGAATCCGAATATCGGCGGTGCAACGTTCAGCGATATTTCTGGACATTGGGCAGAAAAGTTTATTGAAGCTTTGGCTGCGGCGAATATAATTAGCGGTTTTCCTGACGGTTCTTTCGGGCCTGACAACAGTTTAAATCGCGCTCAATATGCAGCGTTGTTGGTGACTGCGTTTAGTCCGATTCCGAAGGCACAAGCGACAAATTTCATCGATGTTTCTGCGAGTTTTTGGGCGAAAAGTGCGATCGAACGGGCGAATCGGGCGGGGTTTTTGTCAGGGTTTCCGGGCTTGAAGTTCGGCCCGAATCAGAATTTGACGAAGACTGAGGCGATCGTCTCTTTGGTTAACGGTTTGGAACTTAAGGGCCCAAATCCCGATATTTTGAAAGTTTACAGCGATCGCAGTCAAATTCCTAATTTTGCTTTAAGCGCCGTAGCAACAGCAACTGCTTTAAAGATTGTAGTAAACTATCCGGCGCGCGATCGGCTCTCACCGCAGCGGGACATCACCCGGGGCGAGATTTCAGCTTTAATTTACCAGACTTTGGTAGCAATTAATCGCGCCAAGGCGATCGACTCTCCCTACATTGTCTAGCCACCAACGAAAAAACAGGTTTGTAGTGAGGACTTCAGTCCTTCTTTTTCAGGTTCGTAGTGAGGACTTCAGTCCTTCTTTTTCAGGTTCGTAGTGAGGACTTCAGTCCTTCTTTTTCAGGTTCGTAGTGAGGACTTCAGTCCTTCTTTTTCAGGTTCGTAGTGAGGACTTCAGTCCTTCTTTTTCAGGTTCGTAGTGAGGACTTCAGTCCTTCTTTTTCAGGTTCGTAGTGAGGACTTCAGTCCTTCTTTTTCAGGTTCGTAGTGAGGACTTCAGTCCTTCTTTTTCAGAGGACTAAAGTCCTCACTACGAACCTATTTTATTAAACAGAGCTTTCACCCTCGCAAATCCCCCAAAGCCCTCAACGCAAATTGTGGCAAAGCCAACATCCGGCGCCAGCGCCAAGGTTCTTGATAAAGCCGATACAACCATTCTAAATGATTGTCACAAAACCAAGCCGGTGCGCGGTCTTTTGTTCCCGCCCAAATATCAAAACTGCCGCCAACTCCCACCCAAATCGATTGCGGACAAAGATGTCGGTTTTTCGCAATCCAAAACTCTTGGCGCGGCACTCCCAAGCCGACAAAAATGATTTTTGGCTGCATTTGTTTGAGGTTTTCACAGAATTCTGTTTCTTCATCTGCCGAAAGATAGCCGTGTTGAGCAGAAATCGACAGTCGATTAATTTTTTGCTGCCAAGTTTCCGCTGCCTTCGCCGTCACTCCGGGGGAACCTCCAAAGAAAAATATCGGTTCCGAAGCCGGCAATTTTCCAGCCTGTTGCAGTAGCGATTCTGCTAATTCAATCCCGGGAAACCGCTGCACCGGTTTGCCGCGCATTCGCAAATACAGCACTACTCCCGAACCGTCTGGTATCACGAGATCCGCAGAGCGAATTACATCGGCTAAAGCCGGATTTTGCTCGGCTTGGATTGCCATTTCAGCATTCAGTGTCACGACGTGACTTCCCAACCCTTGATGCAGGCGCTGTATCAGCCAACCTGCGTAATCGTCTAATATGTGAACTGGTAGTCCCAGCACTGAGAATTGCGGGCGCGATCGATCCATATTTCTTTCTGTGAGATTCCTACACACCTAGTTATTTAAATTAGCTTAGTTTGGCGATCGACGCACTTGCCAGTTTTGGAAGTAAAAAAACCCGGTTTCTGCCACCAAGAGTCTGTTAAGTCATCATTCCGTGGCCCAGAAACCGGGTTTTTGGTACGCAGCGCGCTAGTTTGTTAGAGTTTTCGTGTAAAGTGCGATCGCCCTCTTGCTCGCTTGCTGGTATAGCGGTTCCCTCGCTTGCTGTGAGGTGCTCGCCAGTTAATTAGCAATGCTTCAACTCCCCAATCTAAAATCTAAAATCTAAAATCTAAAATTTCAACCTGTGCGATCGCTCATTAGTGTTGAATTTTCTTAACAGAGCCGTCAGCGTACCATTCCATCGGCACGAGTTCAATTTTACCATTAATCTTCACTGTAGAGTAGACAATCTTGACGAAAGGAACTGTGTTGTTGTTGTTGTTGCGGCTAGACATGGCAATTACCTTGTTTTGTTTGCAGAACTTGAGAAATGATAGAATCTCTGATATATTTAAAAGTCTATTCATCGCAATTGAGCTCGCATCAGGAAAACCAAGGAAAACGAAATGGCGATCGCAACAACCCAGCGGCAAACCCGGTTAGATTATTACTACCAGCAAATCAAAAACGTCATCCTCAAACGCCAGAACCCAATCACTGGTTTGCTGCCGGCGAGTACCGCCGTTAACGCCCACGGCGACTACACCGATGCCTGGGTGCGAGATAACGTGTACAGCATTTTAGCAGTTTGGGGTTTGGGTTTAGCTTACCGCAAAATTGATGGCGATCGCGGTCGAACATTTGAACTCGAACACAGCACAGTCAAACTAATGCGCGGGTTGATGTTTGCCATGATGCAGCAAGCAAACAAAGTCGAACGTTTTAAAAATACTCAGTTGCCGCTAGATGCCCTACACGCTAAATACAATACTCAAACTGGCAGTATTGTTGTCGGTGATGATGAGTGGGGACATTTACAGTTAGACGCTACATCTATATTTCTGTTGATTCTGGCTCAAATGACGGCTTCGGGATTGCATATAGTTTTTACAATCGATGAAGTCAATTTTGTCCAAAATTTAGTTTACTACATTGGCAGAGCTTACCGCACGCCCGATTACGGAATTTGGGAAAGAGGCCATAAAATCAATCGCGGTAATGCCGAATTGAATGCTAGTTCCGTTGGCATGGCAAAAGCAGCGCTAGAAGCAATCAATGGATTGGATTTGTTCGGAGTTAATGGTTCTCAAGCTTCTGTTATTCACGTTTTGCCGGATGAAATTGCTAGAAGTCGCATTACTTTAGAGTCGCTTTTGCCTCGCGAATCTAGTTCAAAAGAAGTAGATGCCGCTTTGTTGAGCGTAATTAGTTTTCCGGCTTTTGCTGTGGAAGATAAAGAATTAGTAGCACGGACTCGTAATAAAATTATCGACAAATTGCAGGGAAATTACGGCTGCAAGCGGTTTCTGCGCGACGGACACCAAACAGTTTTAGAAGATGCCGATCGCCTGCATTACGAGCCGACAGAATTAAAGCAGTTCGAGCATATAGAATGCGAGTGGCCGCTATTTTTCACTTATTTGCTTTTGGACGGCATATTTGAGGGAAATCAAGCCCAAGTCGAAGAGTACCAGCAGCGTTTGGCATCTCTGGCAGTCGATCGCGCTGGTTTGCCTTTACTACCCGAATTGTACTACGTCCCTGCCGTAAATATAGAAGCAGAAAAGTTAAATCCCCGCAGCCAGCAGCGCTTACCCAACGAAAATGTTCCCCTAGTTTGGGCGCAAAGTTTGTATTTTCTCGGTCAATTGCTGAACGAGGGGTTAATTGCAGTGGGCGATATCGACCCGCTGGGGCGGCATTTGTCAGTCGGGAGACACGGAGAACGTTTAGTACAAATTGCCCTGTTAGCTGAAGACGAAGATTTGCAAGCAGAATTAGCAGCTAACGGCATTGCAGCCCAAACCCCCAAGCAGGTAGCACCAATTCAAGTCCGCCAGACTAAGGAATTATCCGCTATTTACGCCGAGATTGGACGCAACGATCCGCTAGGCTTAACGGGCCGTCCCATGCGCCGTTTGCGGAGTTTGACGACTTCCCGGGTGTTCAAAATTCGCGGAGAGGCGATCGTATTTCTCCCCTCATTTTTGGACAGAGAAGAATTTTACCTAACTCTAGACTACCATTTTTTAGTATCTAAAATCCAAAGCGAAATCGCTCATATTCACCGCCATTGGTATCAGTTGGGACGCCCCACAGTAACGCTAATGTTAACTCATACCATGCTCGAAACTGGCCGGGAAGCGCTGCTGGAATTGATGAAAGAACTCCGCGACGGACACTCGGAAAATACACCTGTCAAACTCGGCAATCTCAACCAGTTAATGCTGACGGCTAGCACCGAGAGAATTGATTTCATGCACGATTTTGAATTCACCGAATCTCCGGTGACAGGTGCAGTAGAAACCCGCAGCTATCTGAATTACAATCCCGAGAAAACTTGGCCGTTGGGTCACACGCAAGAATTCAAATTAGAGTGCGAAACTAATACTAAATTGCTCCTCGCAAGCCTGCGCGGATCAGAGAACTTGTACGAACAAATAGAGTTGCTGCACACGTTAATTCGACTCAAAGGACTAGATTTTGATACAGGATTTGGAAGTGCCGAAGCAACTGTAAAAGTTGTGGATTTGCTCAACGAAGTTTACACAAAAGCTGGAGAAGGTTCGCAATCAAAGATTCAATGGGCAGTCATCCGCTATGCCGCAGGTTTGCTAGATAAGATTGATATCAGCTTGTCGGATGCAGTGACTGATATTTTGGTCAGACAAAAACAAATTGCTGTGGGGAAAGCCTACAGCGAAGATTCGGTGATTTCCCGGCCTGGTTCTTACATGGAAGTGATGGACAAAATTCGGGAATTCTGCGGAGAAGACGTTCGCGATCGAGTTCTCACCCAAGAAGTTATTATCTATCTCAGCGTTTTAATTAAAGCCGAACCGCAGTTATTTAAAGGCTTGCTGACATTGAGAGTTAGCTACTTTATCTTGTTGTTAACCAGCGAATTAGCCCGGGAATTGGGAATTACGCAAAATGAAGCTTACGAACAGTTAATGCAGCTAAGTCCCTTTGAAATCAAAAATCGCCTGCGTCAAGTATTGACAGAATATGAGGAAATGAATCAAATCCTCAAAGAACAAGAATCCCTGCGCGTCAAGCAGCCGGAAAAAGATATTGAATGGGTAGTCGCGCCAGTTTTTGAAGAACCACAAATGCCTGCGGGTGGATGGCGCCGGAAGCGGCAAATGGAAGGTGCAGTTAACCGCGTACCCAAGGATTTTTATCCGAGTGTTTGGGGTTTGCTGCGGCACTGCAAAGGCTTGATTATCGGCGACAAATTAGAGCGCCGAAATCGCTTGGATAGCGATGTGATTTTATCGGAAATGACCCCAGGCGAAAAGAATTTCGCGCTGCAAATTGAGCATTTGTTAAACAAGATTGTAGCGCCAGAATACCGACAAGTGAATATTGAGGCGCTGATGGAGTTGGCGGCGATCGCCCAGCGCAACCCAGAATTAAAAGTAGAAGAATACATCGTTTTAGATGTATTAGTCGGTCACGCGGTGCGGCTCAATTGGCAGGGAAAACACCCGGAAAGAGCGGACAGATACGATGAAGATAAGGCGGCGGCTTGGCAAGGTTTTTATAATACTTCGCCCTACGTTTGTGCGAGTCACGTGCTCGATGCTTTCCGATTTTTGACCACGTTTGGATAGATTGGGTCGGCGATTGTGCATTTAAATTGCATATTAGGGGCGGGCTAGAAGCCCACCCCACAATAATTTGATTAATTATTGACATAAAATTTAAATGCAGAACAGCTTATATGATCTCTCTTTTTTTCCTTTGTGTCCTCTGCGCTCTCTGCGGTTCATTAAAAGAAAATCTCATTCACCAATCAGTCAACTGAATATTTTCAGTAAAATAATGCCAGCTATTAGTTCAATTACACGCGCAATTATCAAAGCATACTTAGAAGTTTTTATCGAAAATCTTATCAATGAATACAGAGGCAGGCTAATACCAAAACTTGACATTCCAGCAGCATATTTATCGTGCAAGTCCTCTAAAGGTCAATTGAAACCGTTTCAGGCTGCTATCATGCCGTCAGAGTTGCTGCGAATTAACGAGTTTGAAAGAGGTTTTAGCAGCGGCTTGGGTACAACCTATGAAGAATGTGCAAAACTGATTGCCCTGGAACATCACAAAGAAGTACACAGAAGCTATGAAATCACTGGCGAAGTTAGCATCGAGGCGATCAATGAAATTGAGCGTCAGATAGCGCTATTCGAGCAGTCAGCAGACAAGAATGCAAGTAAACCTACTTTTGACGAAATGATTCAAGCTGTTCTTGATGCTCAAAAAAATAATCATTTAGTTAGGCGATCGGTCAAAGCAGATTTGTACGTGCTTGCCCGTGACGGGAGCAAGTTTTTCTTTGAAATTAAAGGATCGAAACCGAATAAAGGACAATGCTTGGAGGTGATTCAACGGCTGTTGAGGTTTCATTTACTGTGTGGAGAGTATCGCCCCGATGCTCAATCTTACTATGCTATGGCGTACAATCCTTATGGCCCTAATCGTTCTGATTATAAATGGTCAGTGGCAAGGAAGTACACGCCTTTCGATCGAGCTATAATTATGGGACAGGAGTTTTGGAATATCATAGGAGGAGAGACTGCCTATGAAGAACTTTTGGATATATATCAAGAAGTCGGACGGGAGAAGGGTAAGTATATGCTTGATGCTCTTGCTTTTGGATTTTAGTAGAATACAATTTTTATGCTAGCAATGCCTAGTTTTGAGGCTGAAAATAGATTATGAATTCAGTTTCTGTATTATTGGGAAAGGCGATAGGTGAATATCTTTACCAGATTGTTAAAGGCGATCGAGTACAAGGACGAAAAATAATTGAGCAACTTTCCGTCTTCCCATAACCAAAACTTTAATTTAAATTAAGGATAAATAAAGTGTCAGATCGACTTCATGAATTGTTAACATTTGTCTTAGAAAGGGAAGTTGGAGTACCCGCCAGAAAGTCTCAATCTTTCGCCGGTCACTTTGCGGATTTAGAAGAATTCCTGAGTTTAAGAGCTGAAGCACTTAGAAACGGTATCAGCAGTATTTCTGGCAAAATAGCTCTTAAATTTACTCCTGATGAGATTGAACGCATTTTAGCATTTACATCTTCTGGTAAGCTTTCGCTACAACTTACTATAGCTGAAAATTTTCTAGCTAGTATCTGTCGGGACTTTACAAGGCGTCAGCTAGCTATGATTGAAAATCTGACTTTAGAAAAAATTCATCCCAATCCATTTTTAATTAGGGCGTTAAATCTTGATACTCCAGCAGAAGTTGTCAGACTTAATGTTTATATGGCTGCTACTAGATCTATTGTTACTTCAATGGGATTTTTTATTAAAAAACTATTGATATCTTGTTCTGAAAGTGCAGAAAGTCCGCCCGGTAAGTCAGGATGGGATGCCATCAAAACTACCCGTGATGGCGATCGCTGTTGGATACAGGTCAAAAGCGGCCCGAATGATATGGATAAAGACCAGATAGTCTATTGGGCTGACAAAATTCAGGAAAAAATTAATGCAGGCGATCGCGCTTATATTGGCATAGCTTACGGCAAAAGGACTAATAAAACTGTAACTTTTGGTTTGCTGAAGCAACTTCTGCCCAATTCGGAAATGAGCACTTTAATCGGTCGAGAACTGTGGGATTTTGTCAGTGAAGATACTGATTTTACTGTCAATTTGTTTGAGGTTTTGCGTCAATCTGCGAGTCAAGTTTTAGCACAAAGTTCTATTGCTGATGCTATAGAAAGGTGTAGCGATCGACTAATTGATGAATTTATCGGCAAATATGGTGAGGGAAGTCAAGGTGTTTTTAACTACATCGCAGATATATTTTAGATATAGCGCTTTTGATTTGCTGATAAGATAATTCGTAGTAGCGTCTCACTGGTAAGCTGTTCTGCCAATAAACACTGCATATTCGGGGCGGGCTAGAAGCCCACCCCACAAGAGTTTGATTGTTTTTTGGGACGCAGTTTAAATGCTGATTAGCTGACGAACCTCAAACTACAAAACCCCTTTGGAACTTGGAATCCGACTGGCGCGCCGCGGATCGATCGCCACCGCCATCCGCAAAGCCCGCGCAAATGCCTTGAACGCCGCTTCGACAATGTGATGAGAATTCCCTCCCTGCAACTGTCTGACGTGCAGTGTCATTTGAGTGTGGTTCACCACGGCAGAAAAAAACTCTCTGACTAACTCGGTGTCGTAGGTGCCGATTCGCTGGGTGGGAATTTCCAAGTTGTAGCTTAAATGAGGCCGGCCTGAAAAATCTAGCACTACCTCAATTAATGCTTCATCTAACGGGGCGATGAAGTGTCCGAAGCGAGAAATGCCCGATCGATCTCCGACAGCTTTTGCTAGGGTTTGACCTAACGTAATCCCCACATCTTCGTTCGTGTGGTGGTCGTCAATCGCCAAATCGCCGATCGCCTGCACGTCCAAATCAATCAATCCGTGGGAAGCAATCTGCTGCAACATATGATCTAAAAACGGAATGCCCGTAGACGCCTTGCAAGTTCCCACACCGTCGAGATTCAGGCTGACAGTGACATCCGTTTCTAGTGTCGTGCGCTTCACCAAGGCGGCCCTGGCGATCGCGTTGCTGGAAATTGGAGGAGGTACAGGAGGGCGATCGATTATTTCCATAATTCCCAATTTGTCATTCATTAGTTATTGATAATTAGTAATTGAAGATTACGATTTTTTGAGTATTGAGTCTCAATTGTCGAGTCCTGAGACTTATTAAAAACTCAAAACGGGCGGGCACGGGGGCGCCGCCCCTACAACTCAAAACTCTCGAAAACTGTTACATTCCCATGATTTCGTAACCAGCATCCACATACAAAACTTGACCCGTAATCCCGCTAGAGAGATTGCTGCACAGAAAAGCCGCAGCATTTCCCACTTCCTGCTGAGTCACCGTCCGCCGTAGCGGGGCCACTTCCTCAACGTGGTGGATCATGTCCAGAATGCCGCCAACTGCTGACGAAGCCAGAGTCCGAATCGGGCCCGAAGAAATGGCATTTACCCGAATATTTAACGGGCCGAGTTCCGCCGCCAGATACCGAACATTCATTTCCAAAGCCGCCTTAGCAATTCCCATGACATTATAATTAGGAACTACCCGCACACCGCCCAAATAAGTCAGGGTGATAATACTGCCGCCTTCGGCCATCAGCGGTTTAGCAGCAGCACACAGCCGCACCAGCGAGTAAGCGCTAATATCCAAAGCATTGGAGAAGCCTTGACGCGAGGTGTTGCTGAAATCTCCCGAAAGTTCATCTTTGCCGGCAAAAGCCAGACAGTGAACTAGGACATCTAATTTGCCCCACTTGTCGGCGATGGTTTTAAAAGTAGACTCAATTTCGCTCTCGTCTTGGACATTGCAGGGCAGATACAGACTGGGATTGAGCGGTTCTACGAGTTCGGCGACTTTGCGCTCGTGCTTGCCTTTTTCGTCCTTCAAATAAGTTATGCCGAGATTAGCCCCAGCTTTGTGGAGCTGCTGGGCGATGCCCCAGGCGATCGAGCGATTGTTGGCAATGCCCGTAACAAGAGCATTTTTTCCGGTCAAATCTATCATCTGTATTTCTTCTAGAAGCAACTTGCACCGTTCTCGTTGGCTGTATGCGACAACCCCGCCAGTTTAGACACAACTGATTCAGATTTAACTGATTCAGACACAATTGAGACACAATTGAGACACAATTGATATTAATTTTGCTGTGGAGCTACATGGAGGCGGAATTGAAAAAGTTAAGAGAAGGGCTAGATTTAATCATACAGCGTGTGCTTACCTTAACATTAGATAGCAGTAACAGAATCTCCCGATATTGGAGGTAGGGCAGTATATTTACTCAATAAGCTTAATCGGCAAGTTACAAAGTATTGATTAGTACAAAGGATCTCGTCGTGACACATGATAGACCGCTAGCAGCCGTGTTCCGCCAAATCAGCGGCGGGGCGTTTCCGCCCATTGTGGAAAACTTTGAACGGGGCAAGACAATTTTTTTCCCTGGAGACCCGGCTGAGCGTGTCTACGTTCTGATTAAAGGTGCTGTGAAGCTCTCCAGGGTGTACGAAGCAGGGGAAGAAATTACAGTCGCCCTGCTGCGCGAAAACAGCGTATTCGGGGTGCTGTCTCTGATTACGGGACACCGATCGGATAGGTTTTACCACGCGGTAGCCTTTACGCCGGTAGAGTTGATCTCGCTGCCGATCGAACAAGTGGAAAAAGCTCTCAAGGAAGATCCAGAATTGTCGATGGTGATGCTGCGGGGACTGTCGTCTCGGATTTTGCAAACCGAGATGATGATCGAAACGCTCGCCCACCGAGACATGGGTTCGAGACTCGTCAGCTTTTTGCTGATTCTGTGCCGGGATTTTGGCGTGCCCGGTACGGAGGGGATTACGATTGATTTGAAGCTGTCCCACCAGGCGATCGCCGAGGCGATCGGCTCGACGCGGGTAACTGTGACTCGTTTGCTGGGGGATCTGCGACAAGAAACCATGATCTCGATCCACAAGAAAAAGATCACAGTCCACAACCCGGTGGCCTTAAGCCAGCAATTCACTTGATGCCGAGAAAGTATGGGATTTTGGATTTTGGATTCTAGATTCAATCCAAAATCCAAAATCTACAATAAAAAATCGGAATGACTGCTGGATACATCCTAGTATTTGTAATTTTAGTGTTGGGGGGTACGATCGCCACTGTCAGCGATCGCCTGGGAACGAAAGTCGGCAAGGCCAGATTGAGTTTGTTCAAACTGCGCCCCCGCGACACGGCTGTTTTGGTGACAGTGATGGCCGGCAGCATCCTGTCAGCAGTTACTCTGGGCATTTTATTTGCTACCAGCAAGCCGCTGCGAACAGGTGTTTTTAGAATAGACGAGATTCAAAAAAGACTCAACAACGCCCGCCGAGAAATCAACCAAGCCACTCAAGAAAAAAATCGAGTTGAAACTGAATTAGCAGGGGCCAGAGCCGCTCAAGCGCAAGTTAAAGCCAATTTAGAGCAAATTAATCAATCCCTCCAGGCAGCTAATGCTGAGCAAGCTCGCACCCAAAAAAAATTAAATTCGCTGCGGGCCCAGCTCAACACTGTGGAAGCAGCCAAGTCTAAAACTCAACAGCAGTTAAGTCAGGTAGAAGCGGCGAAATCGCAAACCGAAGAACAGCTTGCGACGGTGGAAGCTGCGAAATCCCGCACCGAAGAACAATTGAAATTGGTGGAAACGGCCCGATCGACTACCAGAACCCAGCTCGATCGCACCGAGAACCAATTGAAAACAGTTTCAGGTCAAAAAACGACTCTGAGCTCGGAAATCGCCCAAATGCAAGCGGAACGCCAACAGCTAATCGAGCAGCGAGAGCAGGTAAAAACTCAAATTGCCCAGCGCGATCGAGAAATTGCCAAGCGAGACGCCGAAATTGCCCAGCGAGAGGCAGAAATTAATAAACGAGATGCGGCAATTGTCGATCGCAACCAACTAATTGCCGAGCGAGACAAGGAAATTGCCCAACGCGCCGAAAATCTCGCCCAGCGCGATCGCACAATTGTCGATCGCGACAAAGTAATTGCCGAGAGGGAAGCACTGTTAGAAACCCTCGCCCAGCAACAAGCTCAACTCGAACAGCAACAAACATTATTGCAGCAGCAAGTGCAAGTTTTGGAGCGCGACTTTCAAGCAATCCGCGAGGGAACAGTTGCGATCAGGCGCGGTCAAATTTTAGCTGCTGGCGTGGTTCGCATCCAGGAAGCGGGTACGGAAAGCCGCGCGATCGATCGACTCTTGCAAGAAGCAAATAAAACCACCGTCGAACTGATGCAGCCGGAAAATACGAAAGTAAGAGATCAGGTTATTCAAATTACTAAAGCCGAAATCGATCAATTAATCAGTCAGATCAAAGACGGTCAAAACTACGTGGTGCGAATTGTCGCCGGCGCTAATTACCTGCGGGAAGAAAAGCGAATTAAGGTATTTGCAGAAGCCGAAATCAATCGAGTGGTGTTCCGGGCGGGAGATGTGATTGCAGGGGTGGCTGTCGATCCGGTAGCTTTGGCCGACGAACAGGTGCGGCAGCAGTTGCAGCAATTAATCGAAGCTTGTCAATTTCGCGCTCGTTTGATCGGGGTTGTCGGCGGTAGAGTCCAAGTTGCGGACAATCGGATTGAAACTTTGGCCGGTTTTGTCGATCGACTGCAACAGTACGATAAACCATTGGAGGTTCGGGCGATCGCCGCCGATGTCACCTACATTGCCGGCCCGCTGAAAATAGATTTAGTTGCCCTCTCAAACGGAGTCGTTGTTTTCCGCACCGGACAACAGGAGCCAGCCAGAAGAGACTTGAAACTTCAATAAGTGCGATCGACATATCGAATTCGAGCCAAAATTTCGGGCGATCGAATTACAATTTTGCTTGACATTTTCGCGCCCTTGACATATCATTAAATAATGGAAATCCGTGCCGCCATATATATAGCAATCCTAAAGTGCGTCGCACCAAAAATCTGCAAATAATAGCGACAATCTCGGAGCGACGCACCGCCACCGCTAAGATAGATAGTAGGGTGCGTCGCCACCAAAAATCTGCAAATAATAGCGACAATCTCGGAGCGACGCACCGCACCTAGAGAAACGGGGTTTGTGCGCGGGGGTGAAAGAAACCGGGTTTTTTCGATCGCTCAAAACTGGGAAGCAAAGATTGTGACAAAAACCCGGTTTCTGATTTGAGCGCGGGGTGAAAGAAACCGGGTTTTTTCGATCGCTCAAAACGGGGAAGCAAAGATTGTGACAAAAACCCGGTTTCTGATTTGAGCGCGGGGTGAAAGAAACCGGGTTTTTTCGATCGCTCAAAACTGGGAAGCAAAGATTGTGACAAAAACCCGGTTTCTGATGTGGGCGCGGGGGTGAAAGATAGTAGGGTGCGTCGCTACCAAAAATCTGCAAATAATAGCGACAATCTAGGAGCGACGCACCGCCACCGCCAAGAGAGCAAAGAGATAAACTAAAAATCTAACCCTGAGATATTGACATCACAAAACAAAAATTTGCTCAATTCATACCATTTGTAATAATTATTGCAATAGTATATTGTTGAATCTGCCGATCGTACAACTTAGCGCGAATGGTGCGTCGCTATGAGATTATACATTTTTGTGCAGAGATTTTTAGTAGCGACACACCCTACGGAATACTGTAGGATAATTTTTCAAAATTGGTATCAAATGTAGGAGCGTGCGGTGTCATGTCAGACAATCAAAATGAACCCAGAGAATACGATGCCGTCCTTGGAGGACAAAATTCAATTCCTGTCAATGCTGCGGTACTCGGAGGCATAGCCGGTGTTAAAAGCCGCTTAGCCTCACCCATTGTCGAAGTGAGAATCGCCGCCCTCTCCGAAGCACTGAAATATGGAGAAGCAGGTTTAGATTTGATAATTCAAGCAATGCAGGATAAATCAATGCAGGTGAAATTTGCTGCCTATTCACTGCTGAAAGATCGAGATGACTTAAAGATAAAACCGCAGTTTCAAGACTATCTCCCTATATTTGAATTTGATGTCATCACAGTCGATGCAAAAGGAAAAGAAAACAGTCCCAGAAAGTCTTTTGCTCATTACTTCCCTGAAGACTTAGGTAATGGAGTTGTACTAGAAATGGTTGACATTCCTGGTGGTACATTTATGATGGGTTCACCAGAAACAGAGGCAGGTAGGAGTGAAACAGAAAGTCCGCAGCATCAAGTAACAGTACCGGTTTTTTTTGCAGGAAAATACCCCATCACTCAAGCACAGTGGCAAGCAGTGATGGGAAATAACCCATCGACCGTTAAAGGTGAAAAACTTCCTGTAGAAACAGTAAACTGGAATGAGGCTGTAGAATTTTGCCGCCAACTTTCTGAAAAAACAGGCAAGAATTATCGCTTGCTTTCGGAAGCTGAATGGGAATATGCTTGTCGCGCCAGAACTACAACACCTTTCTATTTTGGCGATACCATTACCACGGATTTAGTTAATTATGACGGGCGTTATCCCTTCGGTGGTGCACCGAGGGGACCTTACCGCGCACAAACAATGGATGTGGGGAGTTTTCCTCCGAATCCCTTTGGACTTTATGATATGTACGGTCAGGTTTGGGAATGGTGCAGCGATAGGTGGCACAATAGCTATGACGGCGCACCGATTGATGGAAGTTCTTGGGAAAGTGAAGCAGATCATTACCGGGTGCAGCGTGGAGGTTCGCGGTACAGCAATGCGGTCTATTGCCGTGCTGCCAACCGCAACTATAACTTGGCGCGCCACTCGAACGGGCTCATGGGTTTTCGCGTAGCTGTAGTTTTGCCACTTCCTTCCTCCCCGTTCTCCCTGTGATGACTCTTCTCTACTCTTTAATTTTGTTTTTGCACTAATCTTTGCACGCGATTCAAAATAGTAGGGTGCGTCGCCATCTACAATTTGCAAATCAAATCGACAATCTCATAGCGACGCACCGCCAGAATCAGATACGCCTTCTGATATCGTGTCTGGTCGATTACCATAACAAAAAACGGTTTGTAGTGCGGACTTCAGTCCGCAATATTGAGCGGACTGAAGTCCACACTACGAACGGTTTGTAGTGCGGACTTCAGTCCGAAATATTGAGCGGACTGAAGTCCACACTACGAACGAATCTTGCTGCGGGGGTCAAAGAAACCGGGTTTTTTCGATCGCTCAAAACGCGGAATCAAAGATTGTGGCAAAAACTTGGTTTCTGATTTTAGATATTATATGGCCGCACGGATTCCCATGATGATATAATATGTCAATCCTACAAAAAAGTCAAGCAAAATAAGTACGATCGCCCGCAAAGATTTTGAGACATTCTTTAATGCAAGTGTCAGATTAGATATAGGTCGCTTGGCGCTGAAGCACAACTACAAACTTATTAACACAGGACTAATAAATATGATTTTAGGTTTCGATCCGGGTAAAGACAAGTGCGGCATCGCCGTCATGAGTAGAGACAAGAATGTTTCCTACCATCAAGTTATTCTTTCCGATGCAGCAGTATCTACCATTCAATCTCTGTGCAAGCAGTTTCCCATTGAGTTATTAGTCATGGGAGATCAAACAACTTCCAAAAGTTGGAAACAAAAACTCAGTCAGAGTTTGTCACCCTTTATAAAAATTATCCAGATTGACGAGAGATACAGCAGCTTGGAAGCCAGGACTCGTTACTGGGAAATGTACCCACCGACGGGACTTACTCGCTTGATTCCCCAGGGGATGCGGACTCCGCCGCGGCCGGTAGATGATATAGTGGCGATCGTCCTGATTGAAAGGTATTTGAACAAAAGTGAGTGAATCAGTCGCATCCAACTAATTTTGTTGAACCATCCACACCAAAAATCCTAAGATATTTTCCACAGGAAGCAGGGGATAATCGGTAAGGTCGATCGCAGCCGTGGTTCCTGAAAGCTTGAGAAAGCGCCATTGAGTGCCGCTGCTGATACAACCGTAAATAGTTGCGATCGGGTGTTCTGCTGCTTCGTTAAAGCGCTGTGCCGCTACCATTTCAGCAATACATTGACCGATCCCTTCGTTCAAATCGGCTTTTTTTGCTTCCACCACTACGATCGCGGGCGCTTCTACGGTAAGCTGTTCGGGCGATCGGCTAATTAAAAAATCTACGTATCCGTTGAGATCGCAACTGGGATCGACATTGAATTCCCGTCCCGAAAATAAACTGATTTGGCGGTTCATCAAGCGTCGGACTTCTTGCAAAACTGGGTAGACAATGGCTTCAGATCGGGCTTTTTCTGAATTAACTGCGATCGTCCAAGGCAAATCTTCTAATTCGCTACTCAATCTCGGACTGGGATTAATTGATTCTACCTGTGGAAAAAACCGACTTCCCTCCACGATAGTTAAATGAAAGTCTTTTTTAGCTCTAGTAATTGTAAATTGACTGTAGGGCATAATGTGCGATCGCTCTTTTGGTAATACAGACTTTTATTCTTCTAATTATGCCTAAATTAGAAAGAACATACAATTTTTTCGAGCTCAGCTAATAAAATGCACCCTAAATTTATATAATTTTTGATTGAATAACAGTATTGAGGATATTTAAACAAAAGTTAATCAATTTTATAACCCTTCCCACTCATCTCTGGTAATATTGCCTTGACGTAATATCCTAGATAACAATGCTTGACTGATATCTCCCTGATGAGGATTGGGAATTGTCAGCTTCAATTCACCTTTTACCATGTATTGATGCTTCCCACCAGGGTAAGGCCCGTCAAAACCAACCTCTCTCAAATACTGAACTAAATCGCGGCGACTAATTGGCCCAAAGGTCGGCATTAGGCAACCTCTTGGCTAATATTCAGGTCAATACCGTTGAGGATAGGTAAAGTGTGGCTAAAACGCAACCCTAAGATAATCCATCCTTCCAAAGCGTCTTGCAAATCTTCGCGGCAAGCTTCAGGCGTCGCAGCATTGCCCCATACACCTTGACACTCAGGAATTTCACCGTAGAAAGTACCGTCTTCAAGCAACTCATAGATTGCTTTCTGCATGGCCGTAGTGATGTACTTAGTAAGCATTTAACTCTGGAAACTCCTTAATAAAGATTCCCTAAAATTAATATATCACAAGTTTTGACAGGGGGCAACTTTTCTCAGTCCGGGAGCGGGAATAAATATGTTTCTGCTTATTTTAAAGTTTTTAGTCAAATAAAATGCAATACGGTTAACTTAAGGTTTATTTGTCATTGCGCTTCGGGAAAGCAATCGCAGCGCGTCTATTTATCACATCGTTTTTCCCGGTGAACCGTCTTAATTGAACCGTATTGGGGCATAATGTGCGATCGCTATTTATGAAATTTAAAATGCTACAGACAAGATACGCAAGGCACACTTAAATTGTATATTTAGGACGATGCTCAAAGCCCATCCCACAAAAGTTTGATCAAATTTTCGCTGTCAACTGTCAACTGAATGAAGATCGATCGCCCATTTCCTGCAACCAATTCACCAAATCGTCCGCGCTATTAAAATCAAGCACAGCTTCTGTCAAATTATCGAGTCGATCGCTAGATAACTGTGCAATCCTAGATTTAATTGACTCATCCAACGTTCCCAACTTTCGTTCCAGTAAACGAATCACAGTATTAATTTGACGCTGCAAACTCTGCTGCAAACCCTGCTGCAAACCCTGCTGCAAACCCTGCTCCAAACCCCTTTCTAATCCTGTTTCTAAAATTTCTTCTCTCGACCTTTGCTGATCTTGCAGATAAAACACCTGTGCCTCCAATTGATCTAATTCTTTGCGACTGAGGTTCACGGCATTAGCAATATCAAAAGCTTGCTGAATTGGTGTAGTTGTTTCCAGCGATTCTGGAATCATTTCTAAACTCGGTGCTTCTTTAATGAAATAAATCCACTTGTCAACTAGCAACTCTAACTCATCAAGAGATTTATGAAATTTCGGTAATTCCACAAAAATCAGCGTCATTGTCGGACAGATATAATCAAAGTGTTCTTCCTCTTCTCTAAAAGAAAAACGTGAAATTACTTTGTTTGTGTTTTCAAACAAAATAAAATCTGTAATTGTGATGGCAATTACCGGGTCTAAATTTACGTAGCCCTTGCCCCGCGTCAGTTGATTTCCGTAAGCTTTCGCCGCATTGTAGGCAATCCGTTTTTCAAAGGCTTTAACATTCAAAACTTGCATTTCGATAATCACGATCGTCCCGTTATCGAGGGTTGCTTTGACATCTAAATATGAGTCTTTAGAACCCAGAACTTCTCCGGCTTGATACGGGTCGATAATTTGTAAATCTTGAATCGTGGGATTCCCTTGATAAATTATGGCATTTAAAAAGCTGATGAGAATTGGCTTGCTTGATGCGGAAGCAAAGATTTTCTTAAAGGCAAAATCTGTCCTGGGATCGATAAATGTCATGGTTTTTATCTCCGATTTATAATTTATTTTTTTGAGTCTCGACGGATCTATTATTTTTTAGTTTGTAGTAAGGACTTTAGTCCTTCCATTCTTAATTTTTTAGGACTGAAGTCCTTACTACAAACCAGGAAATCAACGAACAGCAGTTAACTGTTTATCCTTAACTTCAACTGGTGCAGTCAAAGCTGTTTCTAAATCAGCACAGCCGAGTTTTTCCTCCAATATTGCCATCACTTCTCGCCCGAAGTCATTGGAATTTCTCTGCCAAGCTTCTAAACAAATTTGTCCGAAAAACGAACCCAAAGGCTCGGGATTCCACAGCAATTTGCGCGCTGTCCAAGGCATCAAACTCATCGGATCGTAATCTGGTTTCAGAATATCCTGTTTGAAGGCATATTCTTCTAAAATTGTGTGCGGCTGCAAGCCGATGAAGAAAATCGCCGGTTCTACTTTGTCAACTCCGAAAATTCGTTCTAATTCCCGATGATAGGCAATAGTTTGTCTGATGGTTTCAAAGGTTTCGTCAATGACGTTGAATGAATAATTTACCGAAACTACATCGTTATAACCGGCGGCTTTTAAATCGTGGCAATTTTCCAAAACTACGCGCAAGTTGTAGCCCATCCGCATTTTGCGAACCAGTTCCTGGGAACCGCTGGTGATGCCGATTTCAAAGTAATTCATTCCCGTTTTTACCATCAAATCGCACAATTCGGGTGTGAGATTGTCGGCGCGGATGTACGCAGCCCAGTGGATGTCTGTCATCCCGGAGGCGATGATTTTTTGCAATAATTCGATCGCATCATCGATGAATTTGCGCGCGGGGATAAATTGAGCGTCGGTAAACCAGAAGTTGCGGATACCTCGATCGTACAATTGGCGCATCTCCGCCACCACCTCATCCCCCGGATTGATCCGCACTTGCTTGCCTTCAATCACCGTATAAATACAGTAACAGCAATTGTGAGGACAGCCGCGCTTGGTTTGGACTCCGAGGTAGAAGTCCATATCCTGTAGATAATAGGAAAATTCCGGCCAAATGGTTTCGATGTAGTTGTAATTGCAAGCCGTTTTCTCGATGTTGGCTGGCTTTTCGTGAATTAGTCGATCGCGCGGTACAGTTTCTCCTACTACATAACACCTTTCCTGCGCCAAATCTTCGCCTTTAATCAACTTCTCCAGCAAAGCTTCACCTTCGCCCACCGAAACCACTGTCCCCGTCGGCAAACTGCGCCCCAACTGCTCGTAAAACACGCTCACAGCGCCACCACCGACCACTGCACGAGCTTCCGGGCAGTATTTCCGGGCCCGCTTCAATCCGCGCTTAATTAGTCCCAGATTGCGCCAGAGTTCGGTATAGTAAGACGTAGCTAAACGCAATCCCCCGATCGCACCCCGGAACTTGGTCAGCAGATTTTTGGCGTAGTAAAACTCGAAGGCATTTTGCAGCGGATTACCGCCTCTACCGCCGACGGGCGCGTAAATTTGAATATCCCGCCAAGAGAAAACCAACAGCGTTGGCTTAAACTCATCGATGATCGCATCCAAACCTTTCGCATAATCCAGCGGCGGTACTGCGCCTAAGTCGAAAATCCGCTGTTGGACATCGGGAAACAGCTTGTGCACGTGATCCGAAAGATACACAACTCCGATCGGGAAAATCGGATTGCAAGGGAGGCGAACGTACAAAACTCGGTTTTCTTGGTTTTCCATGGTTGCCATATCCTAATGTGGAACTTTTTTAACTATGTTTATATTCTTTTAATATAACTTTACATTATCTCTAATTTTCGCAATTTAATATTAAATATTTTTAATTTTTGCTAAGATGCCTAACGGCGAGCTTGTGGGTGTCGGTGGGCGACAGCAGCCGAAAAAAGCAGCTTTTTCGGGAAATACAGCCTATTTTGACTAAAAATCGCAGCTAGGAGTCGAAAAGCAGATTTTTATTCTGAGACATAGAAAGTTTTGGGCGATCGGTCTCTCATGTGTTATTCAGTTGGTAGTCGGCTTTACAACAGGCCGGGATCGCAAGATGTTAGCCTAATAAGATAACTAAAACTTTTAGGCAAAGCCCCTCAGCAGTTATGGCTCAAATTCTTGACCCAGTACCCTCAGACGCCGACAGCAAAATTCTCTGCTGCTACGTCAACGCCACCAGTCAGATTCAAATTGCTCGCATCTGTAACATTCCTAACTGGTATTTTGAACGAGTGGTATTTCCCGGACAGCGTTTAGTGTTTGAAGCGATGCGGGCCGCAGCATTGGAAATTCACACCGGGATGATGGCGAGTGCAATTTTGTCGGATAAAATTCCTTGCGATCGCTTGCAGATTAACGAAGGCCCCTACTCAAACGTCAATCTTAGCAGATCCCGAGGGGCAGTTTCGGGCGATCGCACGCCAGCCACCGGTCGCCCCAAATCCCGACAAATATCAGAACCTTTGACTGTACCCGCACTAACAGCCGTCGATTAATAGAAGTTGTGAGTTTTGAGTTAATTGATAACTCCGCGCTCAAGATTCCAACTTCTGCAAAGCTGTAGAAACTCAACAGTTAAGAATCAAAGTTTCTGAATAGACTTTTAGATCGAAACTCAACACTGCAAATATAGTCCTGTTTTCCATATTTGTCTGAGTATTTGTAGAGTGCGTCGCCATCAACAATCCCTGCTATTTAATCGACTTTTCGAGTGGCGACGCACCTTATACCATTTCTCTCAAGTGTTGTTAGATAATTATTGATTTTGTTTGCTCGACTCTTCAAGAGTATAGGTGCGTCGCTATCAGACTAGCGATTTTTATTTGGGGATTTTTAATGGCGACGCACCCTACGGCTCTTTTTTTTCTTCAGTCCGCGGAGGCGGACTTGGTTTTTGTAGGCGCGGTTTCAACCGCCGTCTTATCTTAATTGAAGAGTGGGCGGTTAAAATTACTTTATTTTCTTCAGTCCGCGGAGGCGGACTTGGTTTTTGTAGGCGCGGTTTCAACCGCCGTCTTATGTTAGTTGAAGAGTGGGCGGTTAAAATTACTTTATTTTCTTCAGTCCGCGGAGGCGGACTTGGTTTTTGTAGGCGCGGTTTCAACCGCCGTCTTATCTTAGTTGAAGAGTGGGCGGTTAAAATTACTTTTTTTTCTTCAGTCCGCGGAGGCGGACTTGGTTTTTGTAGGCGCGGTTTCAACCGCCGTCTTATCTTATCTGAACAGGATTGATATTAGTTTGTTTTTCATATTTGCCTGAGTTTTGTTCGCGAGCCAGAAAGCTGTGCAAAAATATCAATATACAGCTTCTCAAATTTCAGTTATGTCAGCAGAACCGATCGCACTTTCCCCATCTTCCCCCCCGGTATTTGAGCCGGCAGTATTCCGGCTTTCTCCGCTAATTAGAATCACGCTGTTGAGTTTGTACGTCGCCCTGAGTATTCCCTTACCGTTTTTGTCGGAAGTCACGAAAGCACCGGTTTCGCCCGCAGCACTGTGGGTGGCAATTGCGATCGGCGCTGTGGGCTTGTATGGCGTGCTGTGCGAACGGGTAATTCTCAGCGAGGAGGGGATTCAAGTCACCTATCCGAACTGGTTTCCGCGCGTGTTTCGCAAGGGTTGGTCGCTTCGTTGGACTGAGGTGAAAGCTCTTAAACCTCGATCGACCGGTCAAGGAGGTTTAGTATATTATTTTCTGAGTCATGCGGGTGAAGGTTATTTGTTACCGATGCGGGTGGCTGGATTTGGTAAATTCGTGCGTTTGGTGGAAGCGAAAACGGGTATTGATACTACGGATGTTCGACCTTTGTCGCAGCCTTGGATGTATCTGATTTTGCTCTTCTGTACGCTGTTGCTGCTATTGGTGGATGCGTGGACGATCGCAACTGCGATCGCTCTTCAAGGTAATCTGTAAATCTGTAAGTTAAGTAGGGTGCGTCAGCTAAGGAAATTTTCGCTACAAATTGACAATCTTACAACTGACGCACTCCTCAAATAAATGGTGCGTCAGAATTAGATTAGCAGTGATTATTTAAAATTACCAAACTGACGCACCCTACCACTAAAGTTAAGTAGGGTGCGTCAGCTAGGGAGATTTTCGCTACAAATTGACAATCTTACAACTGACGCACTCCTCAAATAAATGGTGCGTCAGAATTAGATTAGCAGTGATTATTTGAAATTACCAAACTGACGCACCCTACCACTGACGCACTCCTCAAATAAATGGTGCGTCAGAATTAGATTAGCAGTGATTATTTAAAATTACCAAACTGACGCACCCTACCACTGACGCACTCTTCAAATAAATGGTGCGTCAGAATTAGATTAGGAGTGATTATTTAAAATTACCAAACTGACGCACCCTACAACTTAAAATTATTGTGGGGTGGGCCGGAGATCCCGCCCCAAATATATAGCCTTTCTCAAATGTTATTAATGAAAAACCCGGTTTTTTTGAGAAGCCGGGTTTTGCTGGTGTATTCTATTGTTGATTAGAAGTTACTTAGCTTCAGCCGATTTCCGAGTGTTACGCGATTCGTAGTAAACTCCAGAACCTGTATCGGAGACAAAGTGACAATCCCAGTAAGAGCGAATAAAGCTCTTCCAAATTGGATCGGTTGACTTGCGGTAATAATCACCCAACAAAGGCTTAATTGCTTCTGTTGCTTCCTTTAAGTGATAGTGCGGCATTGTCAAGAAAATGTGGTGGGCTACGTGAGTACCGATGTCGTGATGGATGGAATTGATGATTCCATAATCGCGATCGATCGTAGATAACGCACCTTTCAAGAAATACCAGTCATCTCCGCGATACCAAGGAATATCGGATTCTGTGTGGTGCAGGAATGTTACCAAATCCAGCCAGATTACAAATACTACGTAGGGAACTAGGTAGAATTTGAGTAAAAACAGCCAACCAAATTGATAGGTTAACGCGCCTAAAAAGGCTACCATTAACACTAAGGATGCGGAACTCGTCAATACGTCCGCTTTTTCGGAAGGACGGAAAATCGGGCTACCGGGCATGAAGTGAGAACCTACCCGATCGGGCGATCGCTTAAACAGATAAATTGGATATGCAAATAACAGCAGATAAAAACGTCCTAGCTTCTCGTACCAGGTCATTTCATTGTATTTGCTCTCCGACACGGGATACCAGCTTTCATCGTTGTCCAAGCTGCCTGTATTCGCGTGGTGGGTTCTGTGGCTGATCCGCCAACCGTGGAATGGTACGAGAATTGGTGCGTGAGAGAGGTGTCCGATCAGGTTGTTGAGCCATTTGCTCTTAGAAAATGAACCGTGCCCGCAGTCGTGGCCGACTACAAACAATGCCCAAAACATGGTTCCTTGCATGAACCAGAAGATTGGATAAAATAACCAGGAATCGAGGCTGTAGGCGATCGCATATAAGCCTGCGATAATCCCTAAATCCAAAAAGAAATAAGCTAGAGATCTCCAAGCCGAGGGTTCAAAACAATGGGCTGGAATGGCTGCTTTGACATCAGCAAGAGTAAAAGGTAACTCTTTTGTACGAGATGATGAGCCTTTATCGCTCGGCGGATTGATAACAGTGTTTGATTGCACGAAGTTTCCGATTTAAGCTGACTTGAGAAACCGCATTCCGCCTTTTAACAGTCAATCGATTTTAGATTTTAGACTTCGACTTCGCTCAGTCGAACGATTTTAGATTTTAGATTTATTCCAGAGATGAATCTGCGGCTTAAACTAAATATCTAAATTTTTTGGCTGCTCGTGATACAAGTCGAGGGCTTGTATCCCTGTGCGGGTGAGGTGATCTTTTGCCCGCGAGGAGCCATATTCTTTACTTGGCAAGGGTTTCTAAAGTTATTTAGTTCGCATCAATAGCCCGCCCGCAATTCTCAAGCAATTGAGCTTGGGGAATACTTGTGTGGCAAAAATTTGTGCGATCGACCCTGTTATCTAAAAAAATCTCTTGTACCCGTTGTTGGTGCGAAATGCGACTTCAATTTGAGATCGCACTTTTGGAGGAACTATCTCCAGTTCGCAGGTAGCATACAGCATTTCGAGCAGGAATTGTCAAGGAATTTGTAGGTTGAGGCGATCGATTTTAGATGGCGATTTGAAATTTGAGATTTTTTCTCCAATTCCAAACCTCAAATCGGAGTCTGGGGTTTCACGCAAGTTCTACCCAACCGATCGCTCACTACAAATTCACAAATTCTGCAAGATTTGCTAGAGCTAAGTTAATGTAACATTTCTACACACTTTCTGGCAATGAGTTACCAGAAAAATTTGAAAATTCATAAATTGCTGAAAGTGGCCGCCCAAAATGGGATGAAAGCCCCCGAAAATTGTCGATAACTCAAGCATTTTAGATTTTCGTTCAAACTCCTAGATTGACTGCGCGGCCAGTCATATCATATCCGCTCGATTCACAAATATCAAATTGGTTCGTAGTACGGACTTTAGTCCGCTCTTTTCTTACGGACTAAAGTCCGCACTACGAACCGGTCCGCTCGATTGACAAATATCAGATTGGTTCGTAGTACGGACTTTAGTCCGCTCTTTTCTTACGGACTAAAGTCCGCACTACGAACCGGTCCGCTCGATTAACAAATATCAGATTGGTTCGTAGTACGGACTTTAGTCCGCTCTTTTCTTACGGACTAAAGTCCGCACTACGAACCGATCTATTTTAGATTTTCTAGGTTGTAGCCTTTTCTAAGATGAGCTTCTCCCGTTTGACGACTGCGGGAATCTCGATCGGATAATCGCCGGTAAAACAGGCCGAACAAAAAGTTTTCGTGTCTTCATTCGTGGCTGTCAGCATTCCTTCCCGGCTCAAGAAAGCCAAGGAATCAGTCCCAATTTGAATGCCAATTTCGGCGACTGACTTAGTAGCAGCAATTAACTGATCTTGATTGTCGGTGTCGATACCGTAGAAACAAGGGTGAGTCACCGGCGGCGAGGAAATTCTCATGTGAACTTCGGTAGCACCCGCATCCCGCAAGGCTTTGACAATTTTGCGGCTGGTAGTCCCGCGCACGATGGAATCGTCGATAATAATTACCCGCTTTCCTTCCAACACATCTTTGAGAGGGTTGAGTTTCATGCGGATTCCTGACTCGCGCATTGTCTGAGTCGGTTGAATAAAAGTGCGTCCAACGTAGCGATTTTTAATCAATCCTTCGGCGTAGGGAATGCCGGAAGCTTGAGAAAAGCCGATCGCCGCTGGGATGCCAGAATCGGGAACGCCGATGACTATATCAGCATCAATGGGAGATTCGGCGGCCAACATCCGCCCGAGTCGCAGTCGGTAGGTATATAAATTTTCACCTTCCATAATGCTGTCGGGTCGAGCAAAATAGATCATTTCAAAGATACAAAGTTTGCGCTTCTGCTGCTGACTCCAGTGGAAGGAAGCCATACCTTCTTCTGTAATCCAAACTAATTCTCCCGGTTCTACATCCCGCAAAAATTCTGCCCCGATAATATCTAAGCCGCAAGTTTCGGATGCTAAAACGTATCGTACCGGAGTTGTGGGGAGAGTGCCAATTACCAGCGGGCGGACGCCGTGGGGGTCGCGGACTCCCATAACGCCTTTTGGAGTGGCGATCGTCAAACTAAAGGCTCCTTGGCACATAGCAAAGGCACTGATCGCAGCTTCTAACCAGTCTTTCCCATGGTCTACTTCCCAACCGATCGCCACTGCGATCGCCTCTGAATCCGTCGTGCTGACAAACTCGCAATTGCGAGACATCAATTCTTCCCGCAATTCTTTGGTATTGACAAGATTTCCGTTATGTGCTAATGCTAGACTTCCCAAACGGGTTGGAACGACCACTGGTTGAGCGTTGACAACGCGCGACGAACCCGTAGTAGAGTAGCGAGTGTGGCCTACGGCTAAATTACCTGGCAAATGACCTAAACTCGATTCGTTAAAGACTTGTGAAACCAGTCCCATATCCTTGTGCAGGTGGACTGTTTCACCGTCAAAAGTAGCAATTCCGGCTGATTCCTGACCCCGGTGCTGCAACGCGTACAAACCGAAGTAGGTCAACTTGGCGACATCTTCACCCGGTGCGTAGATACCAAAAACGCCACAAGCTTCCTCGGGCTTGTCGGGTTTGCTAGAATGCTCGTCAGCCTCGAAGGAATGGTTGGGAATCATAGATGGGTTGGCTCTTAATAGCGATGGTATTTGAGGGGGACAAGTTCACCGGTGAATTCTGTTCGGGAAGATGTCGCATAATTTAACATTTTCTTAATATTGCCACGAATCAGACCTCCTGTTCCAGATTTTAGATTTTAGATTTTAGATTTACTCGCCTCGATCTGGCGATTAAACTTTGACCTAAAATTGCGATCTCTCAACTACTGTTAAGTGGGAGGGCTGTTATCCGTGGCAACTGATGTCGGATTTCAGACTGAAGCTATGCGGCGTTCGATCGCATTGTAGTATCGATCGCCCAGTTCTGCGATATTAACCTCAATTAACGGCAGATTATCGGTAGTAAAAACCCGCAAACACGATTTAGTATTACCAACCAAGCCGATTTTCTGCCACTTCCCGGCTAAATGCTCCTGCAAATAGGATGTCCAAACAGCCTCGTTGGCTGGACTCACCGAAACTAAAATGCAGTTACCCATTTCGCCAAACAACAGTTCATCCCAACGCTGAGACCGCTGCGAGTTTGGGTACAGGTGGACTGTGGCACCCAGTTTAGCAGAAATGCAGGATTCCGCCAGGGCGATCGCAATTCCGCCCTCGGCGCAATCGTGGGCAGAGCGTACCCAACCGCTGCGAATGCCATCCCGACAAGCTTTTTGCACTTCTCTTTCTAGATTGAAATCAATAATTGGAGGCTTACCCGCGATCGTACCGTGAACAGCAGCCAAATATTCCGAACCGCCTAGAGTCGGAGAAGTTTGCACATCAGAATTTTCCGATGATTCGCCAATTCCCAACAGATAAATTAAATCTCCCTGTTTTTCCCAAGCTTGGCCACAAATCTTCGTCAAATCCGGAATCAACCCCACCATTCCGATTACCGGAGTCGGATAAATTGGTTGAGGATTTCCGTCAGCATCAACCGTTTCATTGTAAAGAGAAACATTACCGCCAGTTACTGGAGTTCCCAACTCGCGACAAGCATCAGCAATTCCCCGACAAGCCGATGCTAACTGCCAATATCCCACAGGCTTTTCAGGACTACCAAAATTGAGATTATCAGTAACAGCAAGAGGTTCAGCACCAACACAACTCAAATTTCTCGCCGCTTCCGCCACTACCGCCTTTGCACCTTCATAGGGGTCAAGATAAACATAGCGAGAATTGCAATCAACCGTTGCAGCAACTCCGGGAATAACCCCCCCTGGCCCCCCCTTGCTAAGGGGGGGAGAAATTTCGGGAAGTTTTCTACCTTGTCCCTTTGAAAATAGAGGAATTACATCTTCTTCCTGTTTGCTTGCAGAAGCTTGACCAACAGCATCTTCTCTCTGTAGCCCCCCCTTAGCAAGGGGGGGTTGGGGGGGTTCTTCTAACCCTTTAGCAAGGGAAGATTGGGAAGTTTCGACCGATCGCAATCTAACAACAGCAGCATCCGCGCCACCTGGTAACAGCACAGTATTGTTCTGCACTTGATGGTCATATTGGCGATAAACCCAGCGTTTAGAAGCGATGCTAGGAGTATCTAACAGAGTCAGCAAAATCTGATTCCAAGTCTGCAAATTACCTTGAACTTCGATACCGGCTGCGGTGCATTCCGGCAACTGAGCCGCCGTCCATTCCCAGGCTTTCCTAGCATATTCTGGCGGTTCTGTCAACAATTCGCGGTGATAAATTGGCGTATTATCAGCCAAAGCCGTCGCCGTAATTTCCGCAGCGATTTCACCTTTAAAGAGAATTCGGACGATCGGCTCTGCGATGACTGTCCCCGCGACTACAGCGTGCAATCCCCAGCGATGAAAAATATCAATTAATTCCTGTTCCCGTCCTTTGTGGGCCACAAAAAGCATCCGTTCTTGAGATTCCGAAAGCAGGTATTCGTAGGGAACCATACCACTTTCTCGAACCGGAACTTTATCTAAATCAAATTCAATTCCAACGCCACCTTTAGCTGCCATTTCCGATGTCGAACAGGTAATTCCCGCCGCACCCATATCTTGGGCGGCGACAACTGCGCCAGTTTTGAATGCTTCCAAACAAGCTTCAATTAAGGATTTTTCGAGGAATGGATCTCCTACTTGCACCGCAGGGCGATCGTCCATCGATTTCTCAGTCAATTCTGCACTAGCAAAACTTGCGCCTCCCATGCCATCTCGACCAGTAGTAGAACCGACATAAAGCACGGGATTTCCGATTCCCGCTGCGCCCGATTTAACGATTTCTTGAGTTTCCATCAAACCCAAAGCCATGACATTAACTAACGGGTTTTCAGAATAAGCAGGATCGAAGTAAACTTCGCCGCCAACTGTGGGAACACCGATACAATTTCCGTAGTGACTAATTCCCGAAACTACACCTTTAAATAATCTCTGAGTTTTGCTATCATCTAAATTGCCGAAACGCAGAGAATTCAAAAGTGCGATCGGGCGAGCACCCATAGTAAAGATATCGCGGAGAATCCCACCAACACCAGTTGCTGCGCCTTGGAAAGGTTCGACTGCTGACGGGTGATTGTGGGATTCAATTTTGAAAGCAAGTTGTAAGCCATCTCCCAAATCTACGACACCAGCATTTTCTCCAGGCCCGACCAGAATGCGATCGCCCTCTGTGGGAAACTGTTTTAATAGCGGCCGCGAATTCTTGTAGCAGCAGTGTTCGCTCCACATAACGCCGAACATTCCCAATTCAGCCTTATTAGGATGGCGGCCCAGACGCTGAACGATTTCTTCATATTCTTCGGGTTTGAGTCTTTCGGCGGCAATTTCTTCGGGAGAAAAGGGAAGGTTTGACATAATAATTGCAATGTTTTGTAGATTTTACATCCCGATCGGGAATTCTTTAAATCAGAACGCAGACATCAACGCCAAAGAAACCGGGTTTTTTATTTAATCTGAGAGTTGGAACCTGTGTATTTTCCCAAAAAACCCGGTTTCTGACCACCCCGGCGTCCAGGACAGTTAATGGTAATTTCGAGAAGTTTGTTGATAACAGCGTTCAGATTTGAAGTTCTAGTATGGATTGAGGGGGCTGCATTGTTCTCAACTTAATGTCAAAGATAGTACCAGTTATTTATCGCTCCGATTAACTCCTAGCACGCGATCGATCATACAGGCAAATTGAGAAGTTACCAAATATCCGATAATAATTGACATATATCTTGTTTTATGCTATGGCAACCACGCCCGACGGTTAAAATGTTCTTAATTCCTCAAACCCTTGTCGAAGATTCCATATGACATCTTCCTTCTTACCTCTTCCTTCGTGTCCTTAGCGTCTTCGCGGTTCGTACTTCCATCTTCCATCTTCCATCTTCCATCTTCCATCTTCCATCTTCCTTCTTCCTTCTTCCATCTTCCTTATGATTCAACCTCAAAATCTCAATTTTGCCAACCAAAACTTGCGGAACCGTTCATTTAAAGGGCTGGACTTATCAGGGGCGAACTTCAGCGGTTGCGACATTCGAGGCTGCAATTTCACCGGTGCGATTTTAAGGGGAGCAAATTTTCAGGGTGTCAGAAGCGGACAAAGCCGCCGGCGGGTAAAAAATTTGATTGCTAGGGCGGGGGTAACTGCGGTGACTGTGACAGTGGCTGGGGCTTTGGTTGGATTGATTGGCGGGGCGGATGCGGGGGCTGTGGCGGTAGCGGGGACGGCTGCGACAGCGATTGCTGCGACTCGGGGCGAGGCGGGAATTGTCGCTGGGGCTGTGGCGGGGGCTGCTGCTGCGATCGGGGCTAACGGTATTGTGACATTGTTTGGGGGGGATAATCTGAGGGGAATTGGTTTATTGTTAGTTTCTGGGGTAATTTTGGGGTTAACTGCGATCGGCTTTTTTATCGCAGTTGAAGAAATCGAAAAATTGTCAGTAACGTCGTTTAGAAAAGCTGATTTGACTGGTGCTGTATTCGATCCAGGGGCAGTTCTCGATGCCGATTTTTCCGATGCGCGAGGCTTGCCGTGGTAAGCTGTAAAACCAAATCCATTATGACAGTTCTGGACTACGACGAGATCCATATAAATAGTCCTGGACGCACGGGTGGTCAGAAACCGGGTTTTTCCGAGAAGACGCGCTATGATTCGCAGATTTGGGAAAAAACCCGGTTTCTTTGTCGGAGTGCGTCCAAGACTGATAAATTACTCCGGCAATGTTTTTACTTATTTTTGTTAATTAGATCGTACTAGCTTTGAGAATTTTAAACTTTTGTGACAATTTCAACTTTTTGGTAATTGTTGCGATAAAGGCGATCGATCTATCAAAGCAAAGAAATAGATCAAACATATAGCCTTTCGAGCGAAAGATGTACGTTGTTGGGGTTGAGTTTTGCGATCGGGGCGGCATTTTGGCGGCGGATTAGAAGCTGATTGATGATGGCGGAAGATGTTTTGGGCGATCGTACCCATAGACTTAATGTTAAATTAGACAAGATTGCAAAAATAGCTAAGACGGACAAGATGTCCATCCTACAAAAATCATCTTTTCTTGTGGAATGGGCCGGAGAGCCCGTCCTAGAATTTGATTAAAAGGACTTTTGCAATCTTGTCTATTTTCCTGTATTTTCAGTCACTCACAATACCTCCGGCGATCGACTTCTTTTCAAAGCAATAGATAATTGCCTCAATCGTTCGCTAACTTCTAAATTCGATTCTTGTGACTTCAAATTATGAGGTATTTCAGCAAACAGAAGTGGATTTTCCTGCAACCACTCATTGAGAGCAACGCCAGTCCAAGTACCTTCTTTGTCTCGGAAACTATCAACTAAACCCTTCAGTTCTTGAATACAGTATGACTCGAAACCAGCAGCACTAAAAATTGCATAGCGTAAGTATTCTTCAAACGCATTAATATCATTTTCTACCTCAAAAACTACAGCTTCTTGTGGCAATTTTATGTCTTTAGAAACATCTACCACTATTTGCGCTGCTACCCCAGCAATTTGTGTTGCTACTCCTGTAACTCCTAATACTTGTTGCCGAATCTCAGAATTAAATAGTAAATCTGAACCATACTTTACATATTTTTTGAGAACTTTAAAGGCAGCTTCTTCACCACTATAGTAGTTATCAATAATTTCAATATCTACCCCTAAACTTTTGATGATTTTATTTCGAGTATCACTATTAACTGGGCCGCGAATCAGCGCTTCAGCAACTGGACGAGCAAAGCGTAAAAATAATACGCTTAAGCTATTCTCTAGTTTTGCTAAAAAATATTCCTCTGAATTTTCAATGAGCCTGGGTTTTACTTGATTACTTTCCCATAATAAACTTGTCATGTATTCAACTAATTTTAATGCTTCATCCTTAAGTTCTAAAGCAAGTTGATGAGCAATTGCAGAGAGAAGCTTACTAATATCACCGTACAAATCATCACGCCAAGCAAAATTGGCTTTCATGCGGTCAAATTCGGGATTTGAGTTAGCAAGAAAAATGGTATCTTTCTTTTTAAATGTTTCCTCCCTGAGTTTCTGCATTTCGTTGTCAACGATTTGTAAATATCGTTCTCTAAATTTTTCTATTTGAGTGAATGACTTAGCATTAGAACTGTCTAAGGATTTGTTGACAATAGAATATTCATAGTATTTTTGTAAATCAGCTTTGATGGTTTCCCATTTTCGATTCCACCATTCTGTAAATAAAACCCGCCGATTATTTTCTTCAAATAGCTTGGCTTCTTCAGGATTTTCTGGATACTTTTTGCTGACTGTAAGATAAATTTGTTCAGAATTGCTGAAAATTTTATTGATAGACGCTTCGCATCTTTTCTTTAAAATAGAGACACGCTCAGTGTTGATATAGTTAAATATTTTCTCCTTAATTTCGGGAATCCCAGTGCCATTTTTATTCAGAGTTTCTTCATCGGTAATTCCAGTTAATGTTTTTAATCGAGCTTGAATATGGGTTGCGTCCCCAATCTCTAACTTAGTCTGTTCTCCTGCTAAACCATTCAACATTAGATAGGCTCCGGCTGAACCATGTACAATGCGTTCAGGGGGAAGGTTTGCACGTTTTAACCAGTCTTGAGATGCTTCTTCAATATGTGTTTTAAGCGCCTCTGCACTACCTAATGAATCAATGCGACTTAAAAAGACAAAAAGCTTATCAGCAACCGTGACGTTTTTATCGCCAAGTTCGGTAAACTTGATGATTTCTAGTTCCTTTTCTCGGAGGCTAGTAAACCGCTGTACCAATATCACCGCATCACAGTCAGAGAGCATAGCTTGTGCTTCATCAACGTGCTTTGCTAAACCTGAATCTAAACCGGGAACATCATAAAAAACAATTCCTTCAGCTTGAGCAAGTTTGTTAGTATAAAGTCTCGCCTCTAAAACAGCGTGAGCATACTTTTCATCTGCTACATACTTCTTGAGTGGTTCTCTAATATCTTCGAGTCTAGTAAAGGGAAAAGTCAGATTACCTTCTCTTCTTACCTGTTGTAAAGTTATTTCGTTGAATCCTATAGTATTTAGGTCTTCTTTCGCCCCTACTTTCTCAAGTTCTTTGAGTAAGTTGATAAACTCTTCTTCGGTTCTCGCTTGTACTTCTAGCCTTTGTTCAGACTCGTTTTCAACTGAATAAATTTGGGTTGTGGTAAATGTGCATCTTCCTCCCTTGGCTGGAAGTAAATCACATTGCAACCAAGCATTAATAAAGGTGCTTTTCCCGGCTTTCTCTAGCCCGACAACAGCGATGCGAAACTCGCGCTTTTTGAGTCTTTCAAGTTGGCGACGAGTTGGTTCTGCTTCTTGTAAAAGTACGTCTTTTAATCGAGCCGGAACTTCAGATTGAGGTAAGTTGGCTAAATTTACCGCGTGTCTTTGGATGTTTAAAGCGTCACTGAGACGAGTTTCATAGTAAGAAGAAGCTGTTTTCCAATCCATTTTGGGGTTCCTTAAATGCGGTTAAAGTTTTCTAAGCCAGATAAATTTCTAAGACAAGCGTATTGTTGAATAATACGCTGTCCATAGTTGGGTAGGTTTCTTTTTAATATGTAAGGGCTTTCTTTGTCAATCATTTCTTGCCCCTGATTGATATGAATTATAATATAAACTTCTCGGTTACTATTAGTTGGAATGTCTTCATTTGGCATTATTTCTAAAAATTGCTCTTTTGAATTAGCCTTATTAACGTCTGTGCATAGAAAATACGAGGCGTTATCTATCAGCGTTTTGAGGTCAGAAGTCTCTAGACGGTTGTCTGTAAAACCATTTGGATGCTTATCTTTTAAATCAATGATTACAGATGCTGGAACAACAAGACATAAAGCAGCAGTAATTGGTTCAGGAGGTAGTACCTGCAAAGAATCAGGTTTCTGATTTCTTGCATTACCTGTTGGCTCTTGCTTAGGCTTTCTTATGTATTGGATACACACAGCAACTCCCACCAGTATGCAGGCTATAATCACAATCCAAGCAATCTTTACCATATCTGGATTAATAACATTCTGTAATAAATTATCATTAAATGGATGTAAGAAGAGCTTGGGTTGAGGTATTAGGAAATCAATGTAATCTCGATCATCCTCTAACGAAGCATCATCTTTGATACCAAAACGAGTACATAGTTCGTCTGCTTTTGATTTTGATTGTTCGGACTCAAGTAATATATGTATTACTTTGTATAAAACGCCGTTTTTCTGATTTACGATCAGGGGGTACACTTGATCAAAAACGTCTTTATACAGTCTTTCTAGATGCTCATTTGCCACTTGAATTTTCATCCTCATTTTTTAAGAGTTTTCCTAATACAACAAATTCTTCTGCCAATTCTTGGGCTTTTCGTTCCATAGGTTGCCAAACATTTTTTTGCTTTTCATAATCTAAAGTTATTTCTTGGTGAGCTTTATCTAGTCTAGCTTGATAACGATCGAGAATATCATTTTGATTTTTATGTACCTCTTTTTTTAAACAATCAATTTGTTCTAGCAACCAACTGGCAATTTGTTTAACTAGGTCTGGTTCAGCTAATTTTACCTGACTATCCCAGTTTTTTAATAAATTCTCTGTGCTAGGAATTGTAGCATTATCGCTACATCGTGCTTCGTATTTTGGAACCAACCATAACCAGTGCCAAAAAATTCTACTCTCTTCTTCCCAATTGCCTTCTGTAATTGAAAAGCCAGATTCAAAACTTAAACTAAATGAAAGTTCTTTTTTAACTCGTATCAGTTGGGAATCAGGAAACCTGATTATTATGTTGGGTGCTTCTTTATTTGCTCCTTTTTCTAAATGGGATAAATGACAATTGAAAAGCTCGACCACGGCCTGGTACATCCTCTCTATTTCCTGATTAGAGATTTGTTTTAAAATATCTTTCATTACCAGATTCAAATGCTTAGACAAGTCGTTTAAGGCTTGATTTAGTAGTTCGAGATTTTTTTTATCCTCATCTGTTCTTGCTTCTCTTATTTCACCATCTCTAGCAGCAGACCCAGTGTAGCCTAAGTTTATTAGTCGTTTGAGGTTGCTTTCTAGAAGTTGTACCTGTGAATCATCTGCTTTTTTTAAATTTGGGTTTTTTACCAGTATCTGCCCCTTCTCCAAAGATTCTGCTACTGATTCTAAAACTTGCTTTATCCCTCTACTTAATTCTCTACTCCATCCATAAAGGGGGTATAATTTTTCTCCTAATTCCTTATAAGGTTCAACATCTTGAAGTTCCTTCAGGGTTTTTTGTAAATAGAACACAAGATCGTCTTCTGACTTTTTTTCTATGACTTGTTTAAATTTTGCATCTATCTTTTCAAACGGCATTCTCAAATTTGCATCGCTAAGTTGAAGAAAACGGTCAAGTGATGACCTAATGTGTGATATTTTTTCACATTCCTGTTGGTAGTGTTCTTCTGAACTGCTAAGAATGGCCGTGGTTGTTTGTACTGCCCACTCTGCTACAGCATTTCCAGCAGCTACATTAAAACGTTCTATAGCTTGCGGTATTACTAACTGTGGAAAGTGTTGATTAATATGTTCCTTTAAGTGTTGCTGAAACTCTTCTGCATAAGATTTTTTCCATAATGATTCAGAAACTCGGTTTCGGTCGTGTCTAGACCATTTTTGTACGTTACGTGGCAGGTCTTCTAGTATATCTTCATCAATTAATCCATTAAAATTGTTGTCTGCCTTTTTACACGCCTCAGCACTGAATATTTCATCATGATTTTGTATCTCAAGGGCTAGTAAAGCAGGCCAGGTACTGAGTTTTACCACTTGCAACTTGTCAATCTCTTCTGTATATTCTTTTAATTGTTCAGTCAATTCAGTTTTAATACTGCGGATAGCATTTTCAACAAAGCGATTTTCTGTGTCAGGCCAATTTCTATCGGCTCGGAAAACATCAATACGATTAAGAGTAAAAAGCATCCGCGCAGGGGAACCACCTAAATCTTTGACCTGCTGTACAACTTCTTGCAATAAGCTTTTTACTTTCTGTGCATCGGTTTCTGCACTATTGTATGTCACTATGCACAATGCCTCTCGGCACTGTTGAATCACATTTGCGTTACCTCGATCGCCCACATAGGCTAAACCAGGTAAATCAAGAATTTTTACCCTTGTTCCTTGGGGTAGTTCCAGTTGAGACTCTTTGACAAGCCGGAAAGGGTAAAAGATTGTAGATTGTGGACAAGCTAAATTCGGTTGTTTTTCTCTATTTTCGATATAACTTATCATTGCTTCGTATAAGCGCTGATAAATTTTCTCCTCTCTGATACCTCTCCATTCTCCACACTCCCACAATGCTCCTGGTGTTTCATGGATTATTAGAGACTTTTCCTTGCTATATTCGATAGTGACTGCCCCTGCGCTCATTTCACTTACGGCTACAGGAACAATTTCGGCTCCACACAACAAATTCACCAAAGTGCTTTTCCCGCTACTGGTGGTTCCTGTAGTCGCCAGAGTTCAGAGTCGGATTACGAAGTTGATCGACCAGATTGCTTAAAGCCTCGTCTAACTTCATAGAGAGTTCTTGCATTTCCGGCTGATATGTATCTGGTAAATGCTCGGAAATTTCTGTATAAAAATTATTCCAGTATTTAGCAAGCAGTTGAGCTTTGAATTCTACTTCGTCAAAAACTTTGTATAATTGTTTACTCATGTGTTAAATACTGGTGTTGATAGTGAATATGTATCCTAGTTAACATATTTGAGTCGCAACTTATAAAGGGCTGACAGTCGCACTGTTTAATCATGACTCTAGGGTATTAGACTATACCTGTCAAGATACGATCGCACTTTCTTTAAATAATTTTATACACAGGCTCTTCAGATTGTTGCAGGTCTTCAATCAGATGATCGGCCGGCGTTGCTGAATGCAGGTATCAAACGATCGCCCGATCGCTGAAGGATCGCTCTCACTTGTGATAAATTATACCCATATTTCCCAAGTCGATCGCACAATTTCTCAAAAGATCGATCGCACGCACAGTCGAGTTTTGTGCAAGATATCTCATCGTCATTGGCGTTAAAGGGCGATCGCGCGTTGAGAGTTTGTAGACTGACAATTACTGATTCCTCACCCATTCGCGGAATTCTCGCACTGCTGCGGTTGCGCCTGTCGTTTGAGTGCGATCGATAAATTCATCAACTTTTGTAGTCGGTAGCATCGTCCAAGCGAGGGGAAAATTGCACTCTGCATATTCGCCATTTTGCAATCGATAAAACTTGATGCTTCGTCCGTCGTAACGCCAGATTTCCGATACGCCTAAATCTGCTAGGCGATCGATCAGTCTGTTGCGATTTTCATGTTCTGGTAGCGGCACCATTATTTCTAATTGACCTTGACGATCAGCAATTCTACTAGAACGTTTGTTTCCCAGTTATGCGAGCAGATTTTTATATAATTTTCAACTGATATTTGGCAGTAAAACTCTTTGTTCAGGGGGCGTTGATATTGTTAACATTTGAGTTAGGTGTTTATTTGTGACTATTTTTTTGGTAAAATAGCAGTCGATCGCAAAATATTGACTTTATGACTAAGTTTCCCCACGATCAGTTTGCCAAAGAATACCTTCAAGAATTATTATCACCCCTCGGACAAGTAGAAACAAGCAAAGATGTCACCGCTGAAGTCAGAGAAATAGATGTCTGGTTTCAACCAACTTCTTTTGAGACGGAATACGTCCAAAGTTTAGGTTTATTAGGTAAAATGGCTGCCACTGTAGCGGTGATTGAACCGTTCCGCAATCCTGTAAATGTCGAAGAAATATTCAGTTGTGTGGTAAAACTATTAAATAGTAGGGCCAAACTGGGGCGATCGGCTAATCGAGAAGACCAGCGTTTACAAGAAAGACAATTGCCAACGTTGTGGATTTTAACTCCCACTGCTTCGGAACTTTTACTGGACAGTTTTGGTTTTCGGGTTCCCGAAGAGTCAGAGGGCTGGGGGAAAGGAGTTTATTTTTTAACTGAGGTTTGGAGGGTGGGACTAATCGCCATTCACCAGCTACCGAAAAGCCCAGAGACTATGTGGTTGCGAATGTTGGGCCGCGGACGGGTACAGCAGCAGGCGATCGCCGAATTAAGTGCATTGCCTATGGATAATCCACTCCGAGCTAACGCGCTACAATTATTGTACATCTTGCAAGCAAATTTGCAAGCGAATACACCAACTATTCCCGCAGGGGATGAAGAAGATCAGGAGTTAGTTATGGCGATCGCACCTCTTTTTCAACAACATTTAGAAGCGGCACAACAAAAAGGAAGAGAAGAAGGAAGAGAAGAAGGCCGGGAAGAAGGACAGCGGATGATTTTGGAGAGTTTCTTGCAAGTCAGATTTGGGGAGTTAGACCCGCGAACTCTCGCATTAATTCTGCCGGTATCTGCTTTACCTGTTGCTGAATTTACGTTGCTGTTAGTTCAATTGTCTACTCTGTCTGCGGGAGAAAATGAACACCAACAAGTCCAAAATTTGTTGGCGGAAACTGTCTTGAAAAAAATGTTGAATCAAGGAGAACAGTCATCAGAAGTTTTGGCTAGTATTATCCCTAATTTTCTGGCTTTGTCTCCGGAAAATTTATCATCTTTATTGGCAGAATTACCTCAGTTGTCTCTCGAAGAACTGACAGCTAGATTGGCACAATCATTGACTTAGAAACAAAATAAACTGACGGGCAATCGCCTGTCAATATTGGGGCGGTTTCTCACAGACACCGCCCCTGAATTTTGGAGATGTCAATAACTACGGTCATGCGCTACTGTGGTTAAGAATAGACTGTGGTCATTAGTCCTTGTTGTATGAAGCTGCGATCGTTCTTTTCTTTCCTCATTGCTGGCGTTTTGGCACTCTTAGCCTTGGGTGCAGGTGGTTTTTACTGGCTGTCAACCAAAACTCCCCTGAATTTGCTCACGGGCGGGCCGACAACGACTCCGGCTGCGGCTGTGTTTGTCTCGAAACAAGCACCTTGGTTAGTTTCAATGCTGGTAAATCCCGATCGCCTCGAAGCATTGCGGCAAATCTTTGCTTCTCCCGAAGAAAGAAGCCGATCGCACGCTGAATTCGAGCAAATCAAAAAAAGTCTCCTCGCCAATACAGATCTCGATTACAGTCGCGATATCCAACCTTGGATAGGTGACGAAATTACCCTCGCCGCCACAAATCCCGATTTCGACGATCGCGATCGCAGCAAAGGCCAACAAACCGGGTTTCTGCTGGCGGTTTCCTCCCAAAATGCCGATCGCAGCCAAAAATTTCTCACCTCCTACTGGCAAAAAGCATCTCGCCAGGAGAAAACAGTGCAGTCGGAACTATATAAAGGTGTCAAAATATATTATAAAGAATCACCAATACCAAACAAAAAAACCGATATAATTTCGAGTTTCAACCCGCTAAATCTGCCGAATTCAAGTTTGCCAGCCAGCTTCGCGACGGCGGCAATCGGCGGCAGTTCTGATTCAGTAAATAACAGTTTTGTTTTATTTGCCAACAGTCCAAACGTGCTGCGAGATGCCATTAATAACGTTGAATCAACCAACCTCAATCTTGAAAATAACCCCGAATATCAAAAAGCTGTCCAGCAGCTAACTCAAGGCAGAATAGGTTTAGGATTTGTAAATTTCCCGCAGCCTGCAAGCAAGCAAAATCCCCAAGTTTCCCCCAATTCTGTCGCAGTTGCTGTCGGAGTCAACCGACGCGGATTGCTGGCTCAAACTGCTTTAGTGACATCGCGAGAACAAACAGCTTCTCCCACACTCTCGGAACCAGTCAAAGCCTTGCAATATATTCCATCAGCTAGTCCTTTCGCCGTCGCCAGCACCGATTTAAAGAATCTTTGGGGTGATTTGTCATCGTCGGTGTCCGCTAACCCAGAAGTGTCAAAATTAGTCGATCGCGCGCTCGCAGATATTCAGCAACTCTGGGGCGTCAATTTGCCCCAGGACATATTTAACTGGGTACAAGCAGAATACGCTTTAGCAGTGGTTCCGAGTTCGTCAAACACTCCCGACTGGATTTTTGCGGCCGAGAAATCTGCTGATACTCAAAAGGCGATCGACAAACTCGATGAAATTGCCCGCAGCAAAGAATACAGCATCGGCAGCTTCACTCTCAGAAATCAGAAAATTACCGCTTGGACGCAGTTGACAACGAGCCAGAGTTACGATATGAAAAATAATAGAAAAAGCGCGATCGAAACCGAGGCGAAAGGAGTTCGAGCCACAATCGGGAAATACGAAATTTTCACTACATCAGTAGAAGCAATGGACGCAGCGCTTACAGCAGCCGAAACAGGCTCTTTGGTGGCAAATCAAGACTTTCAAATTAGCATCGAACCGCTACCGCCAGCTAACGACGGCTATTTTTATTTAGACTGGCCCTCCAGCAGAGCAATTTGGGAAAAACAAATCCCGCTGTTGAGGTTAATTGAACTTTCTGCAAGACCACTTTTTGACCACTTGCGATCGTTAACCGTTACGAGTACGGGAGAAATAACAGGAATTCGCAAAGCCACAATATTTATGCGGCTGAATTAGTCATCAACCCAATTCCGTGTACCCGCAATCTGTAAAGGTTCGTAGTGAGGACTTTAGTCCTTCCTCTGAAAATTTAGAGGAAGGACTAAAGTCCTTACTACAAACCTAGGACTACTTACTGAGGGTTGACAGGCTTTTTCGGTGTCCCAAAATAAGCTTGAAATACCTCTTTCGCGATCGGCGCTGCCGCGATCGAACCAAAACCGCCATTTTCTACAACCACGGCGATCGCAATTTCCGGCTTGTCAGCAGGCCCATAGGCTACATATAGCGAGTGATCCTTCTGTCCGATCACCTCCGAAGTCCCTGTTTTGCCCGCCGTCAGTGGAATTGAACCGTCATTGAGTCCTTGTCCCGTACCGTCGGTAACTACTGCCACGAGTCCTTCTTTAATCACCTTAACTGTCGCAGGTTTAATCCCCGTAGGTACTGGTTTTGTCTCAGGCTTGCCAGTCTCAGAAGTCAAAAGATGCGGCTTGACGCGATTACCACCATTGGCGATCGAACTCACCATCACCGCCGCCTCCAAAGGAGTCACCAACACGAACCCCTGACCGATCGACATCGTTACCGTATCGCCAGCATACCAAGGTTCTTTATAGATTTGTTCCTTCTCCGCTGGAGTCGGCATTTGACCGTGATCGCCGCCGCCTAGGCCCAAAAGCTTCAAATCCGTATCCTTGCCAATTCCCAAGCGGTGTCCCCACTTAGCAATTTCCTCCGGGCCCGTACTAATCCCGACTTGATAAAAAAACGTATTGCTACTGAAAGCCAAGGCATCCCGAAAGCCGATGTTGCCGTAACCCCCGCTGTGTTCGTTAAAATCAATTCCCCCCACAGTAATGTAAGACGAGGTACCGACAATTGAGTCTGCCGAAAACTTGCCCGACTCCATGCCGGCGACGGAAGTCACAATTTTAAAAGTGCTCCCGGGGGGATAGCCCTGCATCGCCCGATTCAAAAATGGATTTTCCAAGTCTTGAAGAGTCGCCCAGTCATCCTTAGTGATTTTTCGCGTAAACAGATTGGGGTCAAAAGTCGGGTGGCTGGCCAAAACTAATACGCCACCGGTTTTCACATCCAGGGCCACTACTGCTCCCCGGCGGTTCCCGAGGGCTGTTTCGGCTGCTTTTTGCATCGACAAATCTATAGTTAGCTGCACCGCCTCGCCCGGTTTGGGCGGTGTCTCTCCCATCAGCCGCAATTCTTGGTTTTGTGCGTTTACCTCGATCAGCCGATCGCCCCAAACTCCCGCAATCTGCTTGTTAGAACTCGCTTCAACCCCCATCTGACCGACAATCATCCCCATCGGATATTCCGGGTGAGCTTTCAAGTCTTCTGCGGTAGCTTCGCCAATATACCCGAGAACGTGAGCTGCCACACTGCCTTCGGGATAGTAGCGACTCGCTTCTGGCCGCACTTCCACTCCCCGCATTTGTCCCACCTGTTCTGCTAGCGGCACAAACACCTCCGGCGGCATCGCTTGCTTGAGCCGCACCGGTCTGTAGGATAGAGGATCGACCTGTTTTATTTTTTGTAAAATTTCTTTTGCCGGGATTTTCAGGAGCTGGCTCAATTTGTCTGCTGTGACTTTCCACTGTTCCGGCGTTTGTTCTTTGGGCCACACATAGACCGATCGAGCTAAATTGTTTGCCGCTAACAGCTTGCCTTTGCGATCGACAATGTGTCCGCGATTCGCCGGCATCGGCACTAAGCGAACGCGATTGTTTTCGGCTCGTTCTCGATTTTGCTTTCCTTGTACCAGTTGCAATTCCACCAGCCGACTAGCGTGGAGGCTCAGCAAACCTGTTGCCACCAGCATTAACACGATCGCCCGGTGTATTGGACGCGAATGTTTCTTAGGACTTTCCCCTAGGGTTTTGTCATTCGAGCGAAATCCAGAGAGCGCAGAAATTTCTCGTTGCATCATTCTATAGGTAGATGTCAAATCCTAGATTTTAGATACCTGATTCTCAACTGTGAAGTATACACTATCAGGTCGGGGGCGAGCCAATAGCTGCGAGCAACAGTTACTGGCAACTACCGTTCGGCGAAGCGGAGCGGTTGATAATTTGCGGTTAATTAATCAGTCATGACTTACAAATGGTGACTAATCGCCCAAACACCAAGAAATAGCTAGCAACACCAACGTTAGGCTCAGCCAATTGGGGAGGTGGAGCCAGCCCGACAAACCCATAGGCAACCATAGCAAAACCTGGGCGGATAGGGAAGCGATCGCCAACAGACAGGCGAGCAGTATCAAATTAACCATCTTGACACAGTACAATTGCGGATAGGAGCCGATCGCGTGTGGCAGAACTCACAGTGGCACGAGCCAGGGCGATCGCGCAGGTATTGTCCTGATAGAAATAAGGAACAGAAGCCTGAAGGTTTTGAACTTCATCAAAAGAAATTATTCTTCCTCCAAAAATCTGATTTTTGGGGCTGCGATGGGAAATTCTGAGTTGTGATTTTAAGTTGTGACAGAGGAGTATTGCCATGTTTTTTAATCCGCGAGCCCATTTCAAAAACGGTGCGATCTTGGCTGCGATCGGTGCGATCGCCACCCTACCAGTTTTAGCAGAAACAGCCAATTTCGGCACTTTAACTTTATCGCGAGGTTTTGGGTACCCAACAGCAGTTTTGAGAGGTTCCACAGGCGGATCGTACTCTCTATCTGCCATTACCAACACCGATCGCCACAAAAACAAATGTTTGGGTTTTGCCACCCCAACACCCGACCACATCATACTTTTACAGCAAAACTTTTCAAAACTCACAATCCAAATTAACAGCGGCGGCACCGACACAACTTTACTCGTACAAGGCCCCGGTAACACCGTGCGCTGCGGAGACGATGCAGGTCAGAATAAAGATGCTGGCATTGTTGATTCAGATTGGCAAGCAGGCTCTTACAAGATTTGGGTAGGCACCGTCGAACCAGGAGTCAAGTCTAACTATACGATCTCAGTACAAGATTGAGTGTAACCCCACCCCATGGCGGATGGGCATTCGTAGTTAGTTCCAAAGCGGAACTCTGACAGGAGCACTCAAAACCCCTCTACTTACTCCTTCCAGGTTAAACCCGAAAATTGTAGCTACTTTGATAGAGTCGAGGGAATAATTACTCATCCCCGCGTCTTATAAAAAAAGTTCGGCAAGCGAAAAACTCATCGGCTTTAGCCATGAGATGTAAGCGGCACGGGCGGTTTAAACCGCCGTGAATCTTTCTTGATTCTTAATATTTAAAAGGCGACTGCTATATTAAGATATGAACAAGGAGGTGAGTGAGATTGCTAACAAACTATATTTACAAATTGCGCCCCAATCAAACGCAAGTCTTAAAAATGTCGGCTTGGGTAAATATGCTTAGAAGTCATTACAACTGGTGTCTAAATGACAGAATTACCCAATACAGCCAACAGTTTATCCAAGGCGACTACTGCGATATTAGAACTTATGGCGAAGTTTCACCGTTAACCTGTTTCGTCAGCAAAAGTGGCGCAACCGGAAATCCCTGGAAAGAGGATAAGTTTGATCGAGAAGGTAAGGCTAGAAATCCCCGTATAAGTGCGGCGGACATTCAAATTACAGCATTGCCAGAATTGAAAATTGCTAGACCTTGGTATGCTCAAATAGATTCAACAGTTCTACAACAGAATGTTAAACGCTTAGACACTGCTTATAAGAATTTCTTTGAAGGCAGAGGATTTCCCAGGTTCAAAAACCATAGCAACTTTACGTCTTTTACTTATGTGATGGGCGTAAAACTAAAGGGCAATAAAATCTATCTCCCTAAACTGGGCTGGATGCGATTTCATAACTCTCGTTCAATCCCAGATGGATTTACCATCAAGGCTTGCACGGTTAGAAAACGTCAAAATGGTTGGTATATTTCCATCAGAATAGAGGATAAAGCTGTACCTGAATACAGCGCTAAACTGCTTAGTGATCATCCCAAAGTAATAGGGTGCGATTTAGGAATAACTAAGCTGGTTCACCTTTCTGATGGACATCAAATCGAGAATCCCAAGTTTGCAACCAACAAAAAAGCTAAGTGGACTCTGAAAATTAGACAAAGGCGAGTTAGCCGTAAGGTCAAAGGTAGCAAAAACCGCAAAAAAGCGGCTATCAGAGTTGGGCGATTTCATCAAAAGATTGGTAATAAACGCCAAGCGCATCAATGGAAAGTTGCTGACAAGATTGTGTCTCGCAACGTCGATGTAATTGCCCTAGAAGATTTAAACATCTCTGGGATGATGCGCCGATCTAAGGTGAAAAATGACAATGGGAGATTCCTGAAGAATGGACAATCTAGAAAGAAGGGTTTGAATCGTTCTATCTCTGATGCAGGTTGGGGTGAATTGATCTTGAAGATTGAGTATCTTGCTGTGAAGCAAGGAAAAATCGCAATTAAAATCAATCCTAAACACTAAGGCCAAGAATGCAGAAATTGCGGTCATATCGACAAATCGAATAGAGATGGAGAAAAGTTCATCTGTGTCGAATGTGGCTATCACGAACACGCCGATATTGGCGCTGCAAAAACCATTAGAGATAGAGCTTTGACAATAGTACGTGGGCCAGGACGCGAAACTTGGTGCTAGTCATCTAAACGCCCAAAAGGTATCACCGCGCTCAAAGAGCAAACGCGGTGAGTTTGGGAACCTGAGCAATCAGGATATTAAGGTTGCAAAATCTTAACAATCTCAGTCGCTTTAGCGCTGAGAGTGTCAAATCCCCAAGGCGTTCGGCTACGAAAGGCGCGTTGCTGTTTCTGGGCCTCTCGATTATGGGGTACTACGACGTTTTTTGATAGAACGCAGCGGCGCTGCGGCATGGGGACGATCGAATATCCTCAAATTATCCCCCAATCTCCCCCAATCTCCCCCTGGCCAACTCCCGCAATCTCCCACTCCCCCCCAGCGACAGATCCGCCGCTAACCTCCCCATCGAGTAAAATGTAAGATCGAAAGTGCCGTGTTTAACCAAAATTGGTAACTCCGAAAGTGCTAAAGACTCTTAGAGCTGACTTCAATATAATTTTCGATCGCGACCCTGCCGCTCGCAACTGGCTGGAAGTGTTGTTTTGTTACCCAGGCCTTCAGGCCCTAGTGCTGCACCGCCTCGCACACTGGCTTTACGTGCTGGGAATTCCCTTCATCCCCCGCTTGATTTCCCACATAGCCCGCTTTTTGACCGGAATAGAAATTCACCCGGGGGCGACGATCGGCAAAAGCGTCTTCATCGACCACGGTATGGGGGTTGTAATCGGTGAAACAGCGATAATCGGCGATTTTGCCCTAATTTACCAAGGCGTCACCCTCGGCGGCACAGGCAAAGAAAGCGGCAAACGTCACCCTACCGTCGGCGAAAATGTAGTTGTCGGTGCCGGCGCCAAGGTACTAGGCAATCTGCTAATTGGCAACAACGTTCGCATCGGTGCAGGTTCCGTCGTCCTCCGCGACGTACCCTCTGACTGCACCGTAGTAGGGATTCCCGGCAGGATCGTTTATCGATCGGGAGTGCGCGTCAATCCCTTGGAACACGGCAGTTTGCCGGATTCGGAAGCTGTGGTAATTCGCTCTTTGCTCGATCGCATCGAGTCCCTCGAACAGCAAGTAAAAAGTTTGATTCCTCAAGCATCTGCCACTTTAACTTCTGTTCCCAATTCCCCTTCAGCATTCCCAACTTTAAATCAAACCAGCAATGTAGCTGTAGCTGAAAAAACCCAAGTTGCTACTACCGCTTGTCAGTTAACAGATAAAGCAATTCAAGAATTTTTCGACGGCAGCGGCATCTGATGCCATTTTCGATTTTCGATTTTCGATTTTCGATTTTCGATTTTCGATTTTCCATTCAAGAATGGAGAAAGACTGACTGCATAATATTTGGAAGAGCATACAGTTGCATTCTTTTGGGAAATTGGGATGAGTTGAAAATTAAAAATTAAAAATGCCACTTTGTGTTTTTAATTTTTAATTTTTTACGGATTGACCGATCGCACAAACCAATTTCCCTCGCCGTCGCGCCCATAGAGCGATCGATTCTGCGGTTCCCCCCGCAACTCCAACAAATCCACCGTTTCCGGTTCCAACAACAACAAGCAAAAATTAGGCAGCGGAGCGATCGCATCCGGGGCAGCACACTCAAAAGCACTAACATCCGCTTTTTCTGCCCCTGGACGAGGCCAAGCAAACTGCACCCGCGCCCCCTCAGAAAGCTCCTGCCAAGCTGTGCGGCGCCCCGTGCACAACTCTGAATCCAAACAATCTGCCCCCACCAAAACTAACTTTCCAGCAATCCGAAATTGTTCGCGAGTTTTAGGGAAATACCAGCAAATCTCCCCCCAAGGATAGAGGTTAATTTCCTCTACCTTTTGACTGCGAATATCTGTAATAAACTTTAACTGATTGGTGTCTGCCAAAAAGCCTCGAAACACCACAGTGCGGTTAGCGGGACGCCCGTCAGCCCGAACCGTTGCTAGTTGCAAGTAGCGGGCATAAGCAAGACTGCGGTTCCGGTGAAGGGCTCGCGCTAAAGGCGATCGCCAAAGTGCTAAAGACATAATTAATAACCTATCATATTGGTAATGGGTAATGGGTAATGGGTAATGGGTAATCAGTAATTGGGAATTGGGAATTAGTAATCGGTAATCGGTAATCGGTAATCGGTAATCGGTAATCGGTAATCGGTAATCGGTAATCGGTAAGACGGCGGTTGAAACCGCGTCTACACAAACGAAGTCCGCCGGACGCCGACGGTCGACAATAAGGTAATTTTATTTAACCACTCCATCTTCAACCTGCACCAGGCGCGTGAGTGTTTGTGTAGACGCGGTTGAAACCGCCCGGTCTTCTAATGACCAATGACCAATGACCAATGACCAATGACCAATGACCAATGACAAATGACTCTTTTCTACTATTAGTAATTTTATGTCAAATGCACTCTCAAAAATCAACAACATTGAAACTCCCCACAGCGGCTACCACTGGGACAGCAGTTCCCGGCGCTTTTTTGAAGGCTGGTACTACCGAATAACATTACCAATTCACGAACAATCCTTTGCCTTCATGTATTCCATCGAAGACCCCAGAGGCGGTCAACCTTACAGCGGCGGTGCAGCTCAAATTCTCGGCCCCAAAGATAGCTATTTGTGCCGCACATTCCCCGATGTCAACAAGTTTTGGGCGCACAGAGAAAGCTTGGGTTTCGGACATTGGGGAAAAACAGATTTACAAATCAAACCACAATATTTAGAACCGCAAGTATTCGACAGCCGCGTCGAAGAAGGCTATCAAGCTACTGCCACTTTGAATCAAGGTTATTTGCACGATCCGGGAAGTCGCAATCACTGTTTTTGGCAGTACGAAATAAAGCCTGTTTACGGTTGGGGAAACTCTGACGAACTCCAGAAATCCACAGCGGGAATGCTATCTTTTCTGCCCGTATTTGAGCCTGGATGGCAAATTTTAATGGCTCACGGCTTAGCCACAGGCTGGATAGATTGGAACGGCGAGCGCTACGAATTTAAAGATGCTCCCGCTTACAGCGAAAAAAACTGGGGCGGTGCTTTTCCCCAAAAGTGGTTTTGGATTAATTGCAATTGTTTTCAAGGCGAAAGCGATTTAGCTTTAACTGCTGGCGGCGGCAAGCGGGGCGTGCTGTGGTGGATGGAATCGGTGGCAATGATTGGCATCCATTACCGAGGCAAATTCTACGAATTTGTACCTTGGAATTCCCAAGTTAGTTGGAATATTGAACCTTGGGGAAGCTGGACAATGCGGGCAAGAAACAGTCAGTTTGAAGTAGAGTTAATTGGGACTGCAAGCTCTCCGGGTACTTACGTGCGAACTCCTACAGCCCAGGGGATGGCTTTTTGTTGTCGGGATACGACTCACGGCGAATTGCGCTTGCAACTGCGGGAATTGTTGGGGGGAAATGTTGAAAAAAATGGCAAGCAGCGTTCTAAAATTATCCTAGAGGCTCAGAGCTCTTTGTCTGGTTTGGAAGTTGGCGGCGGGCCTTGGGATGAAGTTTGGCGATCGAATTAAGTCATTAGTCATCAGTCATCAGTCATATTATGTCCGCTAAATTACCAGTAATAAAAACGGTTTGTAGTGAGGACTTTAGTCCGCATAATTCAGAGGAATCGCATTCCGAACGATCGAACCAATTTTGTTACTGTTCCCTCGGAGATGATATCAGTTAACATTAGCAGAACAGCCATGATAAATTTACTCGGTTTGCAATTAGGAAAATTCTACCGCAGCCAGCGGTTACAAAAAACTCTGAAGGTGATTGTGGGGCTATTTTTTTGTTTCGGCACAATCTTGATGCCGACGACAGTTGCGAGTGCTGGCGATTTGTCTCGCCAACCAATCACGGAAATTACTGTTAGCTTGGGTAACGAAGCCGGGGAACTAAAATTTTTTCCAAATCAGCTAGAATTTGAGTCTGGAAAACGCTACAAATTAGTGCTAAAAAATCCCAGTTCGCAGAAACATTATTTCACTTCAAAAAACTTTGCTGATGCAAGTTGGACTCAAAAAGTTGAAGCTGGTAATGTGGAAATTAAAGGAGGCGTTCACGAACTGGAACTGAAGCCCGGGGCTGTGGCAGAATGGGTGTTCGTGCCGGTGAAATCGGGAACCTACAACCTGCGGTGTACGGTAGCCGGACATACAGAGGCGGGGATGATTGGCAAAATTGCGATCGCCTCTTAAGGCCTGTTAATAATACATTAAGAGTTTGACTAATTCTTGTCTCATACGAAAACAAGTCTGACGCTCAAAATGTACAAACATGGGACTGGGATTGGCCTGTAAAAATACCTACTCACCCGTTGGCTTGACACGCTAAGCAATCTTTTTGAGGCTGAGATTGCTTTCATCTCGCGGCTCATAAAAAAGAGAGAGATTTTGGTTAAAATGCGTGCAGGATTGTCAATAGCGGTTAAGTAGACTCTAGGGGAGCCATTGTCAGCCCAGCACGGCTCAATTGCATATGATAAAGTTCTGCTTGTTCTTGCGGGCCTACCCAGACGGTGGCTTGGCCTTCGTGGTGAATTTGGTTGGCGAGTTTCCAAGCTTGATCGCTCGTCATCCCTGGAATGTATTTGGTCAGACATTCCACAACGTGCTGAAATGTATTGAAATCGTCGTTGAGAACTATTACCCGGTAATTTGGATAAGGCTTTCGGGTAACTTGACTCGATCGAACGGGTGCTATGGTTGGTGAAGAGGTCATCGCGCGAACAGCCACTGATACTACAAAATTTGTCAAAGAGTTACCTCTGGCACTATAACACAATTTCACAAGTTTTCCACCCCTACTCGCCAGCGCGATCGGCTTGGGCGATTTAAGATTTGAGATTTTAGGACTCCCGAGCAAGAAACGGGGTTTCTAGGAGATTGAGGGTTTTTACCCAGGATTTTGGTTAAAAAACCCGGTTTCTGGCTGCTCGTGAGATGCACCGCGCCCGTTAAACTACCGTTAACTGTCGATCGAATCCACCTCCGAACTGTCGCCCCTAACGTATGCTTGCAGCAGCAGTTGCTTTCAATCTTGAATCAGCGGGTAGCGGGGGTTGGCTCCGGTGAACCGTCAAAAGCGCGCTCGTCATCTCCTCAACCCCAGCAAAAAACAAATCATCGCCTCCAGAATCGCAGCGGTGGAATATCTACCTAACGCTTCATAACAGCAATTACAAGATGCAGAATTTCTGTAAAAAAATTAGGGTTTTAGCTGAACTACACCAAGGTAAAGGAATGTTGAAAGCTGTTTTTTTCGGCTAATACAGCAGATTCTTGAAGCCCCGATTATCTAGTTATTGCAGGGTGGCTTAGGGCAAAAATTTTACTGTTAATAAACTCCAGCCTGGTAACAAGTCAAACGACCAATAGCCAAGCATCTGTAGGGAAACGGTATTGCTTGATCCGGCCTGCGAGTTCGGCGAATTAAAAATTATTTGTATAGGAATGACAACTTTAGCAAGACTTTTTTAAATTGGTATTACTTATACCAATAACGGAGCGAACCTTGTTTCCCTTTCGTCTTGGAATACCAACTTTGTTTAAAACATTATCATGAAGAAGGACTGAAGTCCTCACTACGAACCTATTAAGTTTGTAGTGAGGACTTCAGTCCTCAGAATCCTATACTACTAAGCCGCTGCCAAATTGGCTGCTGCGAAATCCCAGTTAGCCAAATTATCCAAGAAATTAGTAATGTAGTCGGGACGGCGATTTTGGAAATCCAAATAATAAGCGTGTTCCCACACATCCAAAGTCAACAACGGAGTTTGGCCGTGTGCTACTGGAGTGTCAGCGTTCGCAGTTTTGGTAACTTTCAAAGTGCCGTTGTCCAAAACCAGCCAAGCCCAACCGCTGCCGAACTGAGTTGTCGCCGCAGCCTTGAATTCTTCTTTGAATTTGTCAAAGCTGCCGAAGTCGGCGTTGATTTTTTCAGCTAAAGCTCCTGTCGGAGTGCCGCCGCCGCCCTGTTTGAGCGAATTCCAAAAGAAATTGTGGTTCCAAACTTGACCTGCATTGTTGAAAATGCCGGCTTTGGATGGATCTTTAGCAGATTCCATGACAATTTCTTCGAGAGATTTGCTGGCTAGTTCGGTGCCTTCAATCAATTTGTTGAGGTTGGTCACGTAAGCAGCGTGGTGCTTGTCGTGGTGGAACGAAAACGTGTTTGCCGACATATGACCTGACTCTAAGGCGTCAGCGGCGAAGGGTAATGGTGCGAGTGTAAATGCCATTGTGTTCAATCCTCTCTTGGTGGCTTTTTTAGGTTGACTTTCCGGCTTTTGTTTGATTTGAGCCTAGAGTCGCTAGCTTGAGTTTATCAAGCTGTCGTAAATAATTCTTTACAATTTTTATATTTTATCTCAGTTGCAGCTTTTTAGGATTTTGGATTCTGGTTTTCACCAAATTTACTAATCGCAGGTTTCACATAGCACAAACCATTGCAAAAAGTCAACCCACCTACGCGATAAATAAAAGTTTTGGGGAAATTGTCCGCAGGCGGAAGTTTGATGATGGTTATAAATAAATTAAACCTGTTTTTTGGCACAGATCAGCTCAATTTAACTTAAGCTGTAAGGAAGTCCCACAGATTCCAGGAGTCTTCAATGGAAAACCGTTCAAATAACCAGACCACCCACCCCCCGCAATGGTTGAATTTGAAACTAATAGTCAGCGGTCTGGAAACAGTTCAAGACTTAATTGTCATTTCTTTGTGCATCGGTTTGTTCTGCTTCATGGTGCTCGAACTGCGAGAAATGTTTTTCTCGCTATTGCCTCCTTTGAATTTTCAGGAAGTGACGGCAGATATTTTATTTTTATTGGTTTTGGTGGAATTGTTTCGGCTGCTCATTATTTACTTGCAAGAGCAGCGGGTTTCGATTGGTGTGGCTGTGGAAGTTTGTATAGTTTCTGTTTTACGAGAAGTTATCGTGCGGGGAGTTTTAGAAACTCCCTGGATTCAAATATTATCAACAGGTGGATTTTTGCTGGTTTTGGGAGTATTGTTGGTCATCCGAGTTTGGTTGCCGCCAACTTTCGAGGGTATTGACCCGGAACGCCGTATTGCTAACAGAAAGAGGAATCTGTCAGGCTCTGAATCTTCTGCCGATCCTGTTGGAGTCAATAGCAAGTTTAATTCTCATTGATTGTGGCCCGACAGCCTATTTTAGATTTTAGATTGAGTTTACAGCTTGTCTCGTTACCAGGCATCATCTTCCGTAAAATAAGTAATATAAGGTTTGTAGTGAGGACTTTAGTCCTTATAAAATCCTGAAGAAGGACTAAAGTCCTCACTACAAACCTATTTTTACGGTTATTCGATACAATCCTGAAGAAGGACTAAAGTCCTCACTACAAACCTATTTTTACGGTTATTCGACGCTGTGACACAATATTAGCCGTTAGCCTGCAATTCGCTTAAACGAGCTAAGACTTCTTTGGAGTGAATCGATGGATTAATTTTGACAAAAGTTTCGCGCAAAATGCCTTCCGGGTCAATTATAAAACTGTGCCGTGCCGAGATGAAACTCATCCAAGAACCGTAAGCTTTACTCACTTTGCCGTCGGTATCGGCTAACAGCGGAAATTTCAAACCTTCAGAATCGCAAAATTCCGCGTGGGAGTTGACATCATCGGCACTAATCCCGATAATTTGAGTGTTTTTTGCTAAGTATTTTGGTAAGTCTTGCTGGAACCGACGCGCTTCGATCGTACAACCGGATGTAAAATCTTTGGGATAAAAGTAGACTACCAGCCATTTACCGCGATAATCGGACAGCGATACTTGTCCGTCGCGGCTGTTTGTCGGCAAACTAAAATCGGGTGCTGCTTGATTCACCCCCGGCAGCGTGCCGCCGAGGGCAAAGGCTTCGGGAGTAAAAATCAAACTCAGAAAGGCTAGACAAATTGCCAATAAAGTGGTAGAAAACTTGCGGCGGGAAATCATAAATTCACAAGTAAAACTGTACTTAACACAAGTTTACAGTTTTCTGATTAAATGGGTAGGGGCAATTCGCGGATTGCTTCTAGCACTAAATCCGAGCTACGCACCCCTTTGATGATTCGGCGGTTAAAACCGCTTCTCGACAGACGAAGCCCGCGGAGGCGGGCTAAGAAGTCAAGGGGATATTTGGTCAGGATTTGGTAGAAAACCCAGAGATCACTCACTCAAATAGCAATTTATCTATGAGCGCTGCACTCCCCTTAACAGGCAAAGTTACAGTAGTCCAGGTAATTAATGGTCAACCGGTGACGATCGAAGTAGATGGCACTAATGCCCCGATTACTGGGGGCAATTTTGTTGATTTAGTTGAACGCGGCACTTACGACGGGGTGATGTTTCACCGAGTTGTGCGCCAGCCCGATCCTTTTGTGGTGCAAGGGGGCGATCCGCGCAGCAAGGATACTAGCATTCCCGCCAGTCAGTTGGGAACGGGTAATTTTATCGATCCGGATACCAATCAGGCGCGTTTTATTCCTTTGGAAATCAAGCCGCAAGGGGCGGCGCAACCTGTTTACAACCAAGTTGTCACCCAGACGCCGCAGTTGCCGCACACTCGCGGGGCTGTCGCTATGGCTCGTTCTAGTGCTTTGAACTCGGCGTCTTCGCAGTTCTATTTTACTTTGGATGCTTTGCCGTTTTTGGACGGCAATTATGCTGTTTTTGGTAATGTAATTCAAGGTTTTGATACGGTTAATGCGGTGCAGCAGGGCGATCGCATTTCTACCGCCAAAGTCGTTGGAGGAATTGTCCCCAGTCGGACTTCCAGCATCATTACTAATGCTGCTGTACTCAACAGTTTTGTCAATAATACCAATTTTCTAAATCTGCCTTTGCGATCGCTCAACTTGCCTAATACCCCGAACAACTATCAAGTCACCGCCCAAGACTCGCAGCAAAACCCCACCGGCGTGCGCGGAGGTAGCGGAAACGATCGCATTATCGGTTCACCGGTTGATGATGCCATCAACGGTGGCAAAGGCAACGATACTATCACCGGCGAAGGAGGGGACGACTTTCTCAGAGGTGGCAAAGGTAGCGATTTAATTAGTGGCGGTATTGGTAACGATATTATCAACGGAAATTTCGGCGACGATACTCTTAATGGCGATGCTGGGAACGACTTTTTACGGGGTGGCCAAGGTAATGATGTCTTAAATGGTGGGGATGGCAATGATATTTTGATTGGGGATACAGGCAACGATACTATTACTGGAGGTAGTGGTGCAGATACTTTTGTTTTGCTCGGAGTCGATCCTGCGAGTCTTCCTTTTATTCTCCTACTGCCAACGAATCATACCATACTTGATTTTAAACCAGCGGAAGGCGATCGCATTTCTGTGACAGGACAATTATCGGATCCTAGATTCACTCAATCTGGCAGCGATACTTTAATTAACTTAGCTGGGTCTTCTGCTATTGTTAAAAATGCTACCGTCGATTCAGTTAGAAATGCAGTCTTTGCAATTCCTTTACCTACGCTTCCTCCTCGTCCTAATGACTTACCCAATGGCGATGCAGCCTTAAGAATTGGGTAGTTTTAAGTAGATTGGGTTGAGTTAACTCAACCCAATTACAATGGTTTTCAGGTCAATATCCATATATTTTATTAGCTGCCAGCCCCTTGCTACAGGATCTATTTTCTAGGCATTATTCCAAACTTCAACTAAGACCATAGCTTTCTAAGTTTGGCGACTGCATCTTGATAATAATCCATTTTTCCCTGCTGCTTAAACAGCCCTGCCGCTTTCTGAAAATCTTCAAATGCTCCCTGCACTTCTCTCAACTTATATCTAGTCAATCCTCGGTTGAAGTAAGCTTTAGCAAAATCTCGATTTAGCCGAATCGCTGACTCAAAATCAGCTAGCGCTGCCAGGGAATTTTCCATTTGCATCCGGATAGAGCCGCGGTTAAAATATGCTTGGGCTAAATTGGGGTTGAGCATCAGTGCCGAGTTGTAATCGGCGATCGCCGCAGTATAATCTTTGGAACGAGTCAGCATAAACCCGCGATTGCTGTAATACTTGGCTCGATAAGGATTGAGTTCGATCGCGGTAGTTAAGTCTTCGATGGCAGACTGCGTGTAACCCAATCTGTAGCGGGCCACACCGCGATCGTTGTAAGCTGGCGAGAATTGCGGGTTCAGGTTAATTGTAGCAGTGAAATATTGAATCGCAGCCTGCAACTCTTGTTTTTCGAGATTTTTTAAACCCTGGGTGTAAAGCTTGGTGGTATTAGCCTTTAAATTTGCCTCTTGTCGCGCTTGGGCTTGCTCGCCCGAAAATACTTTGCCTGCAATATTAGCAAATCCCAAAGATTCCATCGACTGGACAATAGTGGTGACAACTAATTGACTTGAGAAAATGGGGATAGTAGGCATGGGAGGGTGGGGGTTGAACAGTATACTTTCATTGTCTCCGATACCTCAGCTACTGAGAGTGATATCCGTACTCTCACGAAGGTGATAAGTTAGCTGCGAGTTGGTGATGCTCCAACATTGACTTGTGTAATCTGAGTTAGCTTAGTTAGTGATTTCGATCGCAATTATTGAAAATAGGGCGTATAACCCGCTAAATATGGTTGTTTTAGGCGAGCTGGGCAGTTTTTTGGCCCTCGCGCTTCCCAGAGTGTCGGAGTGTCTGAGTGTCCCGGGGTGCGAGGCGCCAAGGGGGAGAGATTTGAGTTTTTGGAGAATATTTTATCGAAAGATACAATTTAAAGGGCAGCAGCTTATGACGTTGTAGGGATGCGCTATCGGTAAATCCCGATCGATAGCGGCGGCCATCTGATACTCTGTTTTGAGGAAAAATATCAGTTTGACAGCGAGGCATCTATGAAACAAACTGGTTTGTAGCCACAGAGCGCATCTGAGACGGCTGGTGCCTGCACCTACCCCGACAGACATTTAACTAATAGTTTTGAGTAAGATTGCTGGGGAAAGTCGCCGATAATTTGGTATGCTTTAGATTACACATCAAGAATCTATTGTGCAAATTAGTGTCAATGAAAAGAGTTCTGAGGTTGAAAACTTTATTTGCGGCAGTGTTGGCGATCGTGCTGTTCGCTCTCTACTCAACTCCTCCTGTGATGGCCGCGAATCCGGAGGATGTCAGTCAGCTATTAAAAGATAATTGGTGCGTCAGCTTTCTCTGGAAGCAGTGCGATTTGAGCGCGGCCGATTTGCACGGAGCTAATCTCCAAGAAGCCAACTTGAGCGGCGCCAACTTATCCGGTGCCAACTTGTCCGGTGCTAATTTAAAAAATGCTGACCTTTCAGACGCCAATCTCACCGCCGCCAATTTAGCAAATGCTGATATTTTAGGTACCGATCTCAGTCGAGCTAATTTGACAGAAGCTAATTTCAACCGCACCAAATTGTGGGATGCTAATCTGACTTTGGCAAATCTGAGTCGCGCTAATTTACAAGATGCTAATTTATTGGATTCTCGACTTTGGGGCAGCAACCTCACCGAAGCTAATTTAACGGATGCGACGCTGCACGGTGCTGACTTGCAATATGCTAATTTAGCAGATACTAATTTGACAAACGCTGACTTGCACAGCTTTTTTTTCCGAGGTTCCAAACAAGTCACAAATCTGAGCAATGCTAATTTAGAAGGAGCTAATCTAACGGGAGCAAATCTCAGAGGTGCGCTGCTGGTTGGGGCAATCATGCCTGACGGCTCTATTAATAATGAAGAAATTGGCTTTAATTTAAAATCAAGTGCGTCTGAATAATTTGATAACCCAGCAATCACAGGCTTTCCAGCCTGTTAGCAATTAATTGGTATTTACAGCTAAAAGGCTTGTTCCACAATTAATTGATGTAAAATAAAAAAAATCAAAGCTGGTTGAGGATGGTGTCAGGATATCAGTTTAAACCGGGGTGCAATTTGCTTGCCAAAAAGGGAGATATGCGCCGCGCGCGTAGTTTTCCACTTCTCAGCAGTCAATTTCAATAAAATTTCCAATTTCCAGCCGAACCTACGTGAATCTGTTACAATTTTAAGGAACTCCAAAACTCACTTTCCTAGGATACAAGCCCGGAATTAAATCGTAGAGCTCGAAAAAAATTACATATTTACTTGAATCTCCCAGATTCTTCTGTTGTTGAGTCTATCCCAAATCTCAAATTGGCGAAATAAATCTGTTGTACAGTCAATTATTCAATTGTTTAAGTCTTCTATTGTTCGAGCGGCGAAATTTATCTATTGTAGAATTAATCCCAAATCTCAAATCGGCGAAATAAATCTACTGTAGAGTTAATTATTCAATTGTTCAATTGCCGAGATTCATCTGTTATAGAGTCTATCCAAAATCTCAAATCTAAAATCTAAAATCGACTGATGGAAACTTTGCAAACTCAACTTTACCAACTGGCACAATTTGCTAATAATTTAGTAAATACTCAACTAACACACCTGAGTTTATTCAGCGTCGCAGTCATCTTTCTGGCAGGGTTGCTCACGAGCTTGACGCCCTGTATGCTTTCAATGTTGCCAATTACGATCGGCTACATCGGCGGATACGAAGCAAAAAGCCGCCTGCAAGCCGCCGCCCAGTCTGCCTGGTTTTCCTTGGGATTAGCCACAACCCTCGCAGGTTTAGGCATTGTCGCATCATTTGCGGGTCAAGTTTATGGCAAAATTGGTCTGGGTTTGCCGATCGTTGTCAGCATCATCGCGATTTTGATGGGGCTGAATTTACTGGAAGCTTTACCCTTGCAAATGCCGTCTTTCGACGCTGTGGGGTGGGTGCCGAAGGATTTGCCCGCGGGCGTGCGATCGTACTTATTGGGCTTAACTTTTGGTTTAGTAGCTTCTCCGTGCAGCACTCCGGTTTTAGCTACTCTCTTAGCTTGGGTTTCCAAAACGGGAGATACAGTTTTAGGCGGTGTGTTGCTGCTGTTTTATGCTGCTGGCTACGTCGCTCCGCTGATTGTAGCAGGTACTTTTACCGCGAGCATTAAAAAGCTGTTAGAATTACGCAGGTGGTCGAGTTGGATTACGCCTGTTAGCGGCGTTTTGCTAGTAGGATATGGCGTTTTCTCCCTGCTTTCTCGCATACTTCCCGCCTAAGGTTCGATCGTTCGGACTTCAGTTATTATTTAGAGATATAGCAATCATTACAGAACTAATGAGCTATCTTTTTAGACGAACCGCGAAGACGCGAAGAACACGAAGGAAGAAAAATAAATAATTCACAATTGATTGAGAATTCCTAGATAAAAATAATATTTTCTTCCTTCTTCCTTCTTCCCTCTTCCTTCTTCCTTCTTCCTTCTTCCTTCTTCCTTCTTCCTTCTTCCTTCTTCCTTCTTCCTTCTTCCTTCTTCCTTCATAATTACCAATGACATCAAAAGAAGTATTTCTATCCAAACTATCAAACTGGGCGACTGCTCCTCAAAAGTTCTTCAAGCGAGAGATTTTGCCGGTGCTGGCAGATTTGCGGCTGGCAATTATCTTGCTGCTGGCGATCGCATTTTTTAGCATTTCTGGCACTGTCATCGAACAAGGTCAATCTGTAGAGTTTTACCAATCCAACTATCCAGAACACCCGGCTTTGTTCGGGTTCTTAACCTGGAAAGTTGTCCTAATTTCAGGACTAGACCATGTATACCGCACATGGTGGTTTTTGTCAATCCTAATTTTGTTCGGCAGCAGTTTGACAGCTTGCACTTTTACTAGACAATTTCCCGCCCTCAAAGCCGCTCGCCGCTGGAAATTTTATGAAGAACCGAAGCAGTTTGAAAAGTTAGCTCTCAGTGCGGAATTAGAAACAGTTGCTTTAAGTTCGTTAGAACAACTTTTGCAGCAAAAAAACTACCGCATTTTCCGAGAAGGTGAAAAAGTTTATGCTCGCAAGGGCATAATTGGCAAGATTGGCCCGATTATTGTTCACGCTAGTATGCTAATTATTTTAGCTGGCTCGATGTTGGGATCGATGACGGGATTTATGGGTCAAGAAATGGTTCCTAGCGGTGAAACGTTTCGGGTGCAGAATATCACGGATGCGGGGCCTTGGGCGGGGCCGCAAATACCTAAGGATTGGTCGATGCGTGTGAATCGGTTCTGGATCGATTATAGTCCGAGCGGGGCGATCGACCAATTTTACTCGGATCTGTCAGTTTTGGACAAAACAGGCCAAGAGGTCGATCGCAAAACCATTCACGTTAACGAGCCGCTTAGATACCGCGGAGTCACATTTTATCAAGCAGATTGGGCTCTAGCAGCCGTCCGAGTTCGCCTCAACAAAAGCCCTGTTTTGCAATTGCCAATGGCTCAGTTAGATACCAAAGGTAAAGGCAGAATTTGGGGTGCTTGGATTCCGACAAAACCAGATTTGAGTGCGGGAGTTTCTCTGCTAGCAAAAGACTTGCAAGGAACGATGTTAGTCTACGGTACGGATGGCAAATTGTTAACTACTGTTCGCGCCGGTACAGCAATCGAAGTTAACGGAGTGAAGTTGGCAATTGATGAAGTTGTAGGTAGCACGGGATTGCAAATTAAAGCCGATCCGGGAATTCCACTCGTCTATACGGGCTTCGGCTTGCTGATGCTCAGCGTGCTGATGAGCTATCTGTCTCACTCGCAGATTTGGGCTTTGGAAAAAAACGGCAAACTCTATGTCGGCGGGCGCACTAATCGCGCTCAGGTGATATTTGAAAGAGAAGTTGTGGAGATTTTGGACAAGTTGGCAGAATCGAAAACCGCAGAGGCTAAAAGTGCGTTAAGCGAAGCTATCCCGTAGGGAATCGCCCCGACTTCTGTTGCTAGTCAAAGCTAACCGTAGTTAATCGTAGGGTGCGCGCTACGCACCTTACACCAAGGGATAAAACGAAAAATAAAATAAAAAATTAATGTGGATAAAAAAATATAATTTAGTCAACACGCCTTGCTGAAAATAGAAATTATTGAAAGTCACGGGGTTACAATTTCAACAGATTTAATTTCCGAAACTGTTAGAACACCGAGTTCGGTAGAAGCAAGGAGTCAAGGGAAGTTCATTTATCAAAAAAGATTGAATGGACTTGTTCTAAGAGTGGTTTACCGAGAATATTTAGATAGAATTTTAGTAATTACTGCTTATCCTGGTAAGAAGCCAAGATATGAAAAATATTAGATAGGGCTTGCTGAATAAAAGTAGAAAGCGGTCAAAATACTTATCACTTGGCTCTCTAATATGATGTCGAGTCGATTATCATCACAAAAACCGTTCGTAGTGCGGACTTCAGTCCGCAGCCCGAGAGCGGACTAAAGTCCGCACTACAAACCTTACTTATTTAAACGTTTGTAGTGCGGACTTTAGTCCGCAGCCCGAGAGCGGACTAAAGTCCGCACTACAAACCTTACTTATTTAAACGATCGGGCTGTTACTTCTCGTGCCGCACCTCAACCACGGTGTGCACATTCCCCCGCGGCAGAAAATCGCCCTTAATTGTCACTTCCAGCGGCGCGCAAGCTGCGACAAAATCATCTAAAATTTGATTGATCGATTCTTCGTGAGAAATGTAGCGATCGCGATAACTGTTGACGTAGAGCTTCAGGGCTTTTAACTCTACCACTCGCTCGTCGGGCACATAAGTAACGTGAATCGCGGCAAAATCTGGATAGCCCGAAAACGGACACTTGCAAGTAAACTCCGGCAAAGTAATGTTAATCGTATAGCGGCGCCCGACTCGCGGGTTGGGGAAAGTAATTAACTGCCCCTCCAAAATCTCGCGTTCGCCGTATTTCATTGCCTCGGTACTTGACTTTGGCGACACATCTTGTTCGGTTGGGTGGTTGTTCATAGCGATCGACTGAAAACTGCTCAGATTTAATTAAACTCACTATCAATATCTGTAACAAATATCTTGACGAATTGTGTTGCGATCGATCAAATTGCAAATACTCTCAGGCTAAACTTAAAAAAGTTCACCCTCGCCATCTACAATTATGCAAAATACTACCTTATCTGACAATACATCCCCTGAAAACTCAAATAGTTACTCTCCATCGGTACCGATTTCCCTCTATCGAGAAGTCACCGCAGAGCTGCAAGCCGCCCAAGCGATGCTCGACTCTCTCAAAACCCACAACCAGCAATTAGTTCAACAAAATCAACAACTGCGGCGAGAAGTAGAAACAGTAGTTCAAGTATCCCAACAGCTACAGCAAGTAGTCAACTCGGCTCAGAGCGTCACCCAGACTGGGATGCCTCCAATGCCCTCAGTCAAATTCAATTTCAGCGTTGAACCTGTGCCCCCAGCATCTGCAACCTCGCAGACTAACTCTGCCGTACCTCAACCACCTCAGACAGTGGCTTTCCCTTTCCCCCTACCGGAGCCAACAGCCCCTCCGATGCCGGATACACTGCCAGAAAAATTATTTACCGAGGTTCCGGAAACTCCTTACCGCGTGCGCTCTCAACCCAAAAAAGCCTCAGACTTGAGCGGAGTGTGGTTGGCGATCGCCATTTTTCTCATTGTCATTGCCGCCTTTGGCGCAGGTTATTTAGTTGTTCGCCCTTTGTTGAAGGGGAAGTAAATTCCAACAATAATCCCACGACCTGAGCCGTGGGATTTTAACCGAAACCTAGCATAAAATATTCAAAGTTACGCTAATTGGCTACTATACTCTGACGGCACTCGTTTCTACTGCACGAGGCGCATACTGCTCTTCACAAGCAGAACCTAGGCTGCCCACCCCGGGCTCGAAACCGCGCGTGAACTCGGTGAGTTTGACCTGTTTAGCTTCCAGAGCTGTCTGTAGCACCTTCATGGCCTTGTGAGGGTCGCCGGCTCCGCAGAAAAATAAGTCTGCGGCAAAATAACCGTGTTCAGGCCAAGTATGGATTGCTATATGAGACTCTGCCAAAGTTGCAGTAGCCGTCACTCCGTGAGGACTAAACTGGTGTACGCACAAATCGATGAGAGTAGCTCCTCCGGCTTCGATCGCATCGAGAATAGCGCGGCGGATACGTTCAGGATCGTTGAGCAGGTCTCCAGGAGACTGCCAAGCATCAGCGACCAGATGGGTTCCCAATTGTTTCATTCTGCGGGGTTTTACCTCTAATTCACAATGTCTCAAACCTTTTGACGATAGCACGGACTTGAAAAATTATCAAGTAGATTTCCTAAAAAAATCAAAATATAGTGGCGAGGGCGATCGCCACTATATTTTTTGGCACTTTGTCCCAAGTCCAAGCCCGGCGCCAGCATCCAGCAGGCGATAGCGCGTTACCGCACAAGCAAGTAAGTGAAGCTTTTGGCTTGAGGCGCGATCGAGCATTAGCTCGCTCCCAACTGACAATCGCCACGCTACCGGACATCGCCATCAATCCCGGCTGTGAGTCGCCCCATTCGGTAAAATTGCCCCGCCCAAAGCCGCTTGATTCAAATTAGCAACATTCAAGCTCGCCCCAATCAAATTAGCCTCAGATAAATTAGTCCCTGTCAAATTTGCCCCAGTCAAAGAACTTAGCAGCAAACCCGCACCCGACAAATTGGCGTTACTCAAATTCGCACCCCGCAAATCCGCTTCCAGCAAGCTAGCACCCGACAAATTTGCACCGCTCAAATCAGCTCCCCGCAGAGAAGCTTTGTTCAAATTCGCAGCCCTCAAATCAGCATTGTGCAGAATCAAACCATTCAAATTAGCTTTACTCAAATTAGCGCCTTGCAAGTCAGCACCGCTTAAATTAGAACCATTTAAATTAGCTCCTTTTAAGTCAGCACCGCTCAAGTCAGCATTGCTCAAATTAGCAGCACAAATACAAGCCTCCCGCAAACTTGCTTCGCTCAAAATCGCCCCAACCAAATTGACACCGCTGAGATTTCCACGATTGAGATAAGCCCGAATTAGAGTTGCACCACTCAGGTTTGCGCCGTTCAAATCTACCTCGCTCAGAATCGCTCTGGTTAGATTTGCTCTGCTTAAATCAACCCCGCTCATAATTGCTCGGCTCAGCGTCGCTCCGCTTAAATTAGCTTCAGTTAGCTTTGAGCCGCTGAGCAAACAAGCTCCGACTAAACTCGCTCCTGTCATCACAGCTTTGCTCAAGTCAGCGCGAGACAATATTGCTCCGCTGAGATTGGCTCCGCTAAAATCTGCTCCGATCGCCACAGTTCCCGTTAAACTAGAACTGCCGAGGTTGGCTTCAATTAATTTCGCTTTAGATAAATTAGCTCCGCTCAAGTCAGCGCAGTTTAAATTAGCTCCAATTAGTTTGCTTCTAATTAAGTTGGCGCCTTTCAAATTAGCGCTGCTCAAATTTGTGCGACTGAGATTAGCTTCAATTAAATGAGCTGCAATCAGGTTAGCACCTCGAAAATCTCGTTCCCCGTTTCTATGTCTAGTTAAAAGTTCATCGACGCTTAAAATCTCAGTGAAATTCATAAAAAAATTGAGTGAGTTTCCTTAATTTCTCGATGTTCTATGTTGTCTGAAAGTTGGTGCGGTGTCTGGCAATCAGTTCTTTTTTAACCAATACTGCTACCGTAACAATTGTCAAAACACGTTCATTACTAGCAGCACCAGACTAATCTAGTTATAACTTAAGAAAATAGACCAGATTTTCTCTACAAATCTTGGGTTTGCCAGCGCAGTAGTCATGAATAAATAGAGTTTTTCGCTCCCGCGTGTCAGTCCTTTAAGTCTTATTTTTCTAATAGTTGGTTGTGGCTGATGTTAGTTGTTAATTGTTATAGTCCTGGACGCATTTTTTACGGTGTAGCAAAGCCTTGAGATTGCTTCGGAAGCCTCGCAATGACAGAAATACGTTTTTTTGCGTCCAGGACTGTGTTAGTTCTATTTGGACTAACTACATAATCACTAACTATTAACTACTAACCACTTACCAAAATACCCAGAAGTTGTCGATCGCTCTTGTCAAGGTCGATCGTCTATTTGGGTTATTGCTGGCGGCATTAGCGCCGCATTCTGACCCGAAAAATTGCCGCGGAGGGCGATCGATCGAATTGATGAGTGCAACCAAGAAACAAGAGCTCGGAGTTTCAACCCAAAAGCCTTCTACATAAATGCCTTCTATCTGCGATCGCCCGTCAAAGCCTCCGCCCGCTCAGCTCAGCTAGTGTCACCTCCCCCCACTGTGCTCGGTGCCAGTGAAATCCAACAGGAAGGCTGTTTCCCTCGGAGTGCTGAGCGATTCGCAGGCTTTGCCAGCCATAGGCTGCCGTTGGCCTGAGAGTTCGCAAAAAAATTAACCGCGAGCCGTTTCCGTACTCTCGCGCTGCTGTGCTTGCTGTTAATCTTGACTCGATCCATGAGCGCTTGCGGTTCTAATTAACAGAACACCCGAAACCAGACGCGCTCTCGGACATAAAAGCTATTTCTGGGCTTCTCAAATGCTTCGCTGAGGCATTCCCAGAAAAACTGTATTCATGCCAGCAGGTCTTGCCAACGGCAATTTGGCTGCTATAGCGAACCAATGACCCGCCTAAGTCTTGCGGTTCGGCGACAATATTATTTTACTAATAGTTGGCGACCACCGCAGGCCCTACTCGGCGCGCAGGACGGGCTACTTCACCTGTATAAGTTGCTGAAATTAGCCGCCCCATAACTAAAGATAGTCCTTCTTTGACTAACAGGGCAATCTCTGCTGTAATTTATGTCATTAACTTTGATAATACTGCGTTATTGGCGATCGAGCAGTAGTGAGTGTTACAGACGAAAAAACCGCAGTTTTTTTTCCAGGTGTAAAAATTAATTAAGTTAACTAAGGAATGAAAATTTAATAACTTACACTTTTATTCTTGTGGGATGGGCGTCTCGCCCGTCCCGAAAGGGCGGGCGGGACACCCCACAAACTTGTGTAAATTATTTAATTCGCGATCCTAAGCCGATCGACCTGCCGGCGCAAAGCCCAGCTCGCAGTCTCAAAATTCAACTTTTACTTTGAGCAGGTCGCTTTTTTAAAGTTTCCAGAACAAAACAAAAGCCGGCTTTCACAGAAAAAGCCGACTTTTGAGATTATTTTACAGGCGCATTAGGGTCAGCCCCTGCACCCGCAACCATCAGAGATGCCCAGTAGGGCAGTCCCTGCGGGAATTAGAAACCATGCCCAAACCAAGTCACAACAATCAAACTCAAACTATCTAAACCCGACGGTTACCAGTCACGCCCTGATTGGGGTCATAAATATTAGCCGTAGTATCAACGCCAGGAGTGCCCGGAGCGCCGTAATCTGCGCGAGCGCTATCCACGCTGGGATAGTCGTAGGTGTTCCAATGCTGAATGCCTCCGCGGCTCATAATTGCTTCAGCTTTAGCGACTTCTGCTTCGCTACCGTCAAGCATTACCAAGTAATCTCCTCTGGCGACTCGATCGTTGTAGGCTCTGGCTTGCTCTTCGGGAATTCCCAAACCTACCAAAGCTCCGATCAAACTGCCAGCAGCCGCACCCAAAGCAGTACCTGCTAGTGTAGTGGCGATCGTCGTAGCGGTGGCTCCTGCCAGCATAATCGGCCCGATACCCGGAATTGCCAGCGCGCCGAGGCCTACCAACAAGCCAGTCAAACCGCCCAAGGTGCCGCCTGTGAGCGCGCCCTTGGTCGCCCCCTCATCAGCCTTGTTGTCGGCGTTGTCCTTCACGTCAATGCCTGCGATTTCCCCTTTAGAGTCGGCATCCTTGGCGATCACCGAAACCCGATCCATGTCGAAACCAGCAGTTCGCAATTCTCCCAGCGCGTGTTCCGTCTCGCGGCGGGTAGCAAACACGCCGACAGCGCGCTTGTCGCGGGCCAAAGCTTTGCGGCCGGTATCTGCTGGCACATCGTAAATACCCCAGTCATGAATGCCCCGCACGCTCATAATTCCTTCGGCGGTGGCCAACTCAGCATCCGTTCCTTCGACGAATATTAAATATTCTCCGCGCGAGAGGCGATCGCCATAAACTTTAGCTTTAGCTTCGGGAACACCCAAACCCACCAAACCGCCAACCAAACCGCCGGCTGCTGCTCCAATCGCACCTCCGACAACGGTATCAGCTAGCAGAGTGGCGATCGCGCCCCCCGCCATCACCGGGCCAACTCCCGGAATCGCCAGCGCCCCAATGCTGCCCAGCAACCCGATCAAACCGCCCGTGACTACTCCAGCCGTCGCGCCAGCTTTCGCACCGCCGCCCACTTTCTCATCAGTGCTCTTAGCAGCGCTAGCACCAGCGATTTCGCTGCCGTTGAGGTTTTCCCCAACTACCGAAACCTGATTCATCGGAAAGCCGGTACTTTGCAGTTCCATCAAAGCTAATTCCGTATCGCGGTAATTAGAAAAAGCTCCTACAGCCCGTTTGTGTTGACCTAAAGCCATTTTTTTTCTCCTTCAAAATATACTGTTTTTACACAACCACAGAATTCATGCTCTGCTTGCGGCCATCCATCACATTTAGTCATTTTTTCCCAACATTTTTAATCGCTCGCTGGGAATAAATTACCTCTCTATCTTCCGACCAGTTTTTTACTAATTGTCAGGAATTCACCATCGGAAATTGAAAAGAGTAACTTGCAGGTAGTGCGCGACTTTTTAGTTGTGAGTAAATTGAAATCTTTCAACTCTTTAACTTAAAAAAACCTACCTGGAAGAGTCACGCAAGCGTTGCGAACCGCTCTCAAAGCAATTTTAAAATGCCCGACTTTCCCGCCGACTTCTTCCTTCCTGAGACGGCGGTAGCCGACGAGTCTTTTTACCCGAACAGCGACTTGGGCGATCGCACAACAGAAGGAAGGCTTATTTCTGGTTCGCGATCGTTTGTTAATTCTTAGGCGATGCGGGTGCAGCGGGGGCGACAACAGCCGTAACATTCACACTTTTGACACCCTTAATCTCTTTAGCTAGCGGCTCAATTTTAGCTAAATCAGTTTGGTTGGGAACTGTGCCACCGACGATAACAGCCCCGTCTTTTGCCTCAACAGTTAGCTGACCTTTCGTGATGTTCACTTCCAACTTCGAGCGAACTTCGCTTTTCAGGTCGCCATCGGCTCTTTTTGTATCGCCGCCCGTCACATTGTTGCGCTGTTCTCTGGCTCTGATATCAGAATTTGCTTGGGCTTTGCGAATATCGCTAGTGGCGTCGCCCTGAGTTTTTTGAACTGTCTCGGCTGGCGGCGGGCTGCTGCGATTTTCTGTGGTAGAATTAGGAGCATCAGCGCTAGTTTTAGCCCCGTCACTGCAACCAACAGCCCCAAATAACAAGATGCTGCTGATGATAATTGGTGTTATTTTGTTCATAATATGTCAATGTCCTCCAAGTAAGCTTTCGATGAGCCAGACTTCGTTGAAGTAGATTAAGCAACACTAAACTTTAACTAAACTTTAGTTGGTGCCTTTTACCTAACAAGCCTTATATCAAACATATAAAACTGAGGAATCCGGTACATCGCTCCACAGGTGTAAATGCTATCTATGTCGTTAGATAGAGTGCAAAAAAGCAAATGACGTATGATGTAAAAATCAACTTGATACTGTTGAATGCACTGTTACTGAAAAAAACGATCGAGCGCAAGATTTTTATTTGCCGCAGTCCATATTTTGCGATCGACCAAGTGCCAACTCGTAAGTTGTTTTAATAAATGCGATCGCCACTGGCAACAGAAATTTCCCTCAACATCCGTTAAATCCATTAAATCCGTTGCCCAACTTCCTGCTTCAAAACAAACGAAAAGAATCCAGAAATTTTTGAGCATTTTCTGATACCGGAGTAGTAGCAACTAGCCCGTAAACGCGCGTATCCACCAAAAATACCTGACCTATACCTACAGGTTGCGTGGCTCCAAGCGACTGAAACTCAAATTCTTTTCCCGGATAGCCGCCCAGGGAAATATCCCGCACTTGTAGCACTTTGGCATTCGCCGCCACCACAAAGAAATCAACGGCATTGTTTAAAGTAATTTTGATATTATTGTTGCTGAGTCGAAAATCTAAATCGAAGTATTGGAGTAAATAAGTTTCTTTATTTTTTAATACTGACCTATAGGTATGAGTTGTGATTTGAGTTGAGAAAGTTTCAGTATTAATTTTAGGAGTTCCCGGCATATCGATCGCAAACTCACCTTGGCTTGAGCAAAACGGCTGCCACTCCGGCTGAGCAAGCGGCGCCCGCAGCAAAGCTGGTTGAGCTTTTGCGGGACTTGTAAACTTCAGGGCCGAGACAAATAATGTAGCAATAACTAGGAGTACGTGCAGCAATTTCATTTGTATAATAAATATAATTGTCCGATCGATCTGCGCTAGCCTAGAAATATATCCGCAAACGAGGGATTCATGCTGAATACTATATTTACTCAACGGCGAGGCAACTCAGGGCGATCGCCAGCTAAAACCAGTAAAACCAATAAAACCAATATACTCGCTACCCTAAATAGAGGGCTTGCCCTGTGTCTGCTGGCTGCTGTCACAGCTTGCGCCAACAGCCCCAACAGCAAGGCACTCGAAGAATCCCTAGCAGCAGATCCAAAATTACAACAAAATCCGGCGGTTTTGTCCAATCCATCGCCAGCGACAGCAGTTGAAACCAACTCCAGCGCCAAACTTCCTGCCGATTTTCCGACAGAAATTCCACTATATCGTAATGCTCAGTTAGTCGAAGTGGGCCCGCCAACCGATCCGCCGTCAAAAAACGCGCGACTGCGCTGGGAAACCACAGATCCGGTGAATTCGGTTCAGAACTTTTATCAGTTAGAATTTGGGCGGCGCAACTGGAAAATAGTCAGCCTCCCAAGCGCCGACGGACAAGGTTCCTTAGTCGCCACCCGAGATAATTTGCGGGTAACAGTGTCGCTTTCTGGGATTGAGAAAGTAGGAGGTTCTACAAAATTTGCGATCGACTACACCAAAGACAGCCCAGAAATTGCCGCCAGCCCCGAACCGAACAATTCCGAGTCTAGCCCATCCCCAAGCGCTTCACCAACTCCCTCAAATTCAGAGGGAAGCACACCCGCGCCATCGACTGCGCCAAAATCACCAAAAATTAGCCAACCAGACACCCAAATCCCTCAACAGTTGCGGCAGTACGTAGCAGATTTGGCTCAGTTAGAAGCGCTAAAAGTGCGATCTAAAAGCGGTGCTAATTTAGAAACAGGCACCACCTTACCCGAACCCAACAAAATTGTTACCCGCCGCGAATACGCCCGCTGGTTAGTAGCAGCAAACAATCAGATATATGCCAGCCGTCAAGCAAAACAAATTAGATTAGCAGTAGACTCTAGCGAACCTGCATTTTCTGACATACCCAAAACCGACCCAGATTTTGCAGCAATTCAAGGTTTAGCAGAAGCCGGCTTAATTCCGAGTTCGCTTTCAGCAGAAACGAAAGATCTGAAATTTCGTCCCGATGCGCCTTTAACACGCGAAACAATGGTTCTCTGGAAAGTACCATTAGATACTCGTCAAGTTTTACCCACCGCCAACATTGAAGGAGTCAAAGAAAAATGGGGTTTTCAAGATGCTTCTAAGATTGATTCCCAGGCCTCGCGGGCAATTTTAGCGGATTTTAACAATGGAGATTTGGCAAATATTCGCCGGGTTTTTGGTTTTACTACTCTGTTTCAGCCCAAAAAATCCGTGACTCGCGCCGAAGCTGCTGCTAGTTTGTGGTATTTTGGCATTCAAGATCAGGGATTGTCGGCGAAAGATGCCCTGCAAGCAAAGTCTCAACCTACTCAGTAGAGTTGTTTGAGATACTTAAAAGTTTTAAACAAAGCATTTACCGATAAAACAACAGCTTGAGATTACCAACTTTTTTGTCCGAAGCAACGGACAAGCCAAGCAATCGCAGTCTCTGTTTTTTACTCAGGTGTAGTCTGTAGCGTCATCTGATAAATATAAAATAGGTTAAGCGACAAAACCAAGTCCGAGGGAACAAGAAGGACTTAAGTCCTCACTACTAACCTGAGGGAACAAGAAGGACTTAAGTCCTCACTACTAACCTGAGGGAACAAGAAGGACTTAAGTCCTCACTACTAACCTGAGGGAACAAGAAGGACTTAAGTCCTTACTACTAACCTGAGGGAACAAGAAGGACTTAAGTCCTCACTACTAACCTGAGGGAACAAGAAGGACTTAAGTCCTCACTACTAACCTGAGGGAACAAGAAGGACTTAAGTCCTCACTACTAACCTGA
>NZ_JAAFKD010000020.1:0-22565 GCF_013299165.1 Microcoleus sp. bin38.metabat.b11b12b14.051 | reverse complement strand
ACTACTAACCTGAGGGAACAAGAAGGACTTAAGTCCTCACTACTAACCTGAGGGAACAAGAAGGACTTAAGTCCTCACTACTAACCTGAGGGAACAAGAAGGACTTAAGTCCTCACTACTAACCTGAGGGAACAAGAAGGACTTAAGTCCTCACTACTAACCTGAGGGAACAAGAAGGACTTAAGTCCTTACTACTAACCTGAGGGAACAAGAAGGACTGAAGTCCTCACTACTAACCTGTTTGATTGTGGCGCTTCCCAGAGTAGAAAAGTCCCGTTTTGTAAATTTCTGTGCGCCAGTCACCGCCACAAATCCTTCCCCCACCAGACATCAGCCTCTCCTTACTCCGCGGGCGCCCTACCGGAGCGATTTTTTTTGCTCAGTGTTAATTTCTGTATTTTCGCGTACAACCCTGTATTTTAGTCAAATATTTTGTACGCGTTTTAACTAAGAATTGTCAAAGCTCTCAGTGGGATTCCGGATGCGGTAACGCTCTTAACGATAAATAAGAAGAGTGTTTGAGCTCTGGGAGAGCGTTTTTCAATGTACGATCTTACCCGATTTACCCCGCAAGACATGGCCAAATGCAGCTTAGTCCTGCGCCAGTTCGGTAGAAATACCCCGAGTATGGAAGCCAGCAGCCAGAATATTGTCAAGTATATTTACCAACATTTTTGCGATGCAAAAACCCGAGAAAATACCTGTGCCTTAGTGCGTTTGTTCAAAACTCATCCCTACGGGGAATTAGAAGATTCATTGCAAGAATCCGCGCGCCGCTTGATGAGAGGCAATTCTCCAACAGCAGACATGAAATGCTGGACTCTGCTAGCAGCAGCAGGCTCAGAACCGCACTGGAATTCTCGGCACACAGCAGTAGAAAATACAGCTATTCCATTAGTTAGTGCGGAATTAGTAGCTCAAATTCCGGCTATTTCTGAAATAATCCGTCAGTTTGGCTTAGACATTCATACAGTCCTCGGAACCCAGCCAGAAATCTTCGTGAATTTAGAACCGGGCGCCTTAAATATTTTTTACGAATCCGATGCCAAAGGCAGCCTGTTTATTCCAGAACAAGATACCTTAATTATCCCACACAAAATCAAGTCTGTCTTGGGATTTGGGGGACTGCTAGAGTCAGGAAGTTTGTTTGCTGTACTGATGTTTCTGAAAGTTAAAATTCGCCCAAATACCGCTGAACTGTTTAGACATTTAGCCCTGAGTGTCAAAACAGCCCTGTCCCTAGCCGACGAAAGAATTGTATTTAATCCCCCAGAAACTTCGGAAAATATTGTAGTTAACAATCACAATATTTATGAAACGCAACTTTTGGAATATCAAGTTGCCACTTTGATAGAATTACTAGACTTGTCAGAACAGGAGATAGTCAGACAAGCAGCTAGTTTTCAACGAACTATTGAGAAATTGCGGCGAGAAATTGCCCTGCGAAAAAATAAGGATCAAGCTTTGCAAACAAGTCAAGATAAATTTACAGGCATCCTGAATATTGCCGAAAATTCGATTGTTCGTGTCGAAGAAAATCAAGGAATACAGCAGTTAAATCAAGGTGAAGAACAGATTTAACCCAACTTCTGCAAGACTTACGCACGGCTCGACAAAGAAACCGGGTTTTTCCCTAAATCTGCGAATCACAACAAAGTATTCAAGGGAAAAACCCGGTTTCTGGCCCCAGCGCGTAAGTCCTATTCTGTTAAAATTGGTTTGTAGTGAGGACTTCAGTCCTTAAAAAATTCTGAGGACTTTAGTCATCACTACAAACATTATTAGTTATGCTATATTATTGAGGGTTGCGGGTGCGAGATGCTAAGATTAAGCCGTACCATTTATCTATTGGTATTTGCTTTTTGACCTCAAATCCTAAATTTTCAATAACTTGTCGGGTTTCGGCGTGAGTGTGACCAGACCACAAGTGATATTCTAAAGACAGGTTTTGCACGAGTTGCCAAGAATCTCGGTCTTCAAATAACAGCCATTCTGCACCTTCGCAGTCTACTTTGGCTAAATCGACGCTGCCGCCAATGCGATCGATCGCCCTTTTCAACGATACCATCGGTACGTCGCCGTTTGCGCTGACAGTCGATCGCGTTTTTCCCGACACTTCCCGAATATCGAGAACTACTCTACCATCTTCGGCTCCTACAGCTTCCATAAAATAGGTAAAATCGGCGATTTTTGATTGATGTTTGAGGTAATTTTCCAAGTTGGGATTAGCTTCGTAGGCGTGAATCACCGCCTGGGGAAACCTGTTTCGCGCCACAATCGGAAATAACCCGACATTCGCTCCAACATCAATAATTGTCCTCAGCGATGGAGATAACTGCTCGACTCCGTAGCAGTCATCTAAAAGCACTTCTATAAATTCTCCATCCATACCTTTCTCGGAAGGCACATTTACTTGATGGCGCTTTTCTTGCACAAGCAAATTATCGGGAAGTTGAAAGCTAGCAACTCTGTTGAATTCTATTCCTAACTTTTTGGCTCTAATTCGGCGCTGCATCAGTTGCTGAAATTTAGGGAAAAACATAGGAAAAATTTAAATCTTTTCAGTTTAATAATAACAATATTTCGGACAGTTTTATTTCCGACGAATGGGGGAATAAACCGGGTTTCTCTGAGTTTTCGGTTTGGTAACGAGAGATATCCGAAGAAACCCGGTTTCTGATATTAGCGTATAAAGGTATCAGAAACCCAGTTTCTTTGGTTGCGAAAGTGTGTCAAATTTCAAATATCCCTCTTTCTATCTTTCTCCCTCCTCTGCGTTCTCTGCGCTCTCTGCGGTAAAAAAAAATAAAAATCTGATTCACTTCAGAAAATAGGAGTGCTAGACAGAATAAATCTGCTTTAAGATATGTCAAAATACGCTCCAAAACGCCAGAAGCAAAAATGTTAGAGTTCGATCGCCTATTTCAAACAATCGAAGAATTAGTCATGCTGCATTCACCCAGCGGTGCGGAGTCGGAAATTAACCAGCGGTTGATGGAAAAGTTCGCCGCCTTGGGAATCAATGCTTGGATCGATCGCGCCGACAATGCGATCGCCCTAATTAAAGGCCGCAATCCCTCCAAGTCGATCGCCATTACCGCCCACAAAGACGAAATTGGTGCCCTAGTTAAAACAATAGGCGATCGCGGGCGCGTCGAAGTCCGCAGGTTGGGCGGCGCGTTTCCTTGGGTTTACGGCGAAGGCGTCGTCGATTTGTTGGGCGACAAGCAAACAATTAGCGGCATTCTCAGCTTCGGGAGTCGCCACGTTTCCCACGAATCCCCCCAAAAAGCGCAGCAGGAAGATGTTTCTGTGAAATGGGAAAATGCTTGGATCGAAACCAAGTGTACCGCCGAGGAATTAGCCGAGGCCGGAATTCGAGCGGGCACGCGGATGGTGGTGGGAAAACACCGCAAGCGCCCACTGCGGTTGAAGGATTGGATCGCCAGCTACACCCTCGACAATAAGGCTTCAGTGGCGATTTTGCTGGCTCTGGCGGAATATTTGACAGAGCCTGCGGTGAATGTTTATCTGGTGGCGTCGGCGAAGGAAGAAGTCGGGGCGATCGGAGCTTTGTATTTTACGCAGCGCCAGCCGTTGGAGGCGCTGATTGCTTTGGAAATTTGCCCTCTGGCTGCGGAATACCCGATCGACGACGGCGAAAACCCGGTGTTGCTGGTTCAAGACAGCTACGGAGTCTACGATGAAGGATTGAACGCCCAATTGCGCGCAGCAGCAGCCTCCGCCGACAAAAAGGTGCAGTTGGCGGTGATTAGCGGTTTTGGGAGCGACGCTTCGATCGCCATGAAGTTCGGCCACGTCGCCCGCGCCGCTTGCTTGGCTTTCCCCACCCAGAACACCCACGGGTTTGAAATTGCTCATCTCGGGGCGATCGGCAACTGCGCCGCTATCCTCAAAGCCTACTGCGAGGAGCTTTCGGACGACTAGAAAAAAAACTTTCGCAAAGTAGTTGACAGATTGGGAAAGATTAGTTAAGGTAATAAAGGTGCGGAACACAAGCAAACGCAACGCCAAACGCGCCCCCATCGTCTAGAGGCCTAGGACACATCCCTTTCACGGATGCGACGGGGATTCGAATTCCCCTGGGGGTATTTAAAATCTAACTCTGATATCAAAATGATATCTAGCAACTGGTAAAGCCCACAAGCCCAACCAAAACGCTAGGTATCATTTTTGTTTTGTCTTGGCTTCTACCCCGCTCTTGGTTAATTGTGCAAATCCTTTTCGATCAAATCGATTAATTCAAGAATATTCATTAAACAGCTAGGTTCAACATTTGACTCTTCCCCAATATGAACGTGATGGGGAAAATTGGGTAAGTTGGGGAAATGCTCGACATTATCCCACCGCTTTCGTAAAGTTTGCTGAGTCTCATCCATCCACTGATATCGATAACTTTCCGTGATGCAGCGATTATCGACAACGTTAACAGTTGACAGTTGACAGAAGAGCCCGCCCGCGAAGTCGAGGGGTTGACTTCGGAGTGCGAAGTTTTTAGGCAGGGGATTTAAGCCCCTGCCTAAAAACAATCCACCTAAAGGTGGGGGCTTGAATCCCCTGTGATGACGGTAAAAAATTCTACAACTTCTAAAAAATCGCCATTCTTCAGGGTTAACCGAGCGCGAAAATATCCGCTTTCGAGCAAGGCTCGTTCTTTAACAATTGCCACAGAGTTGATAGCCAAGCTAGCCAGCAACTTGGCTTTAATTTCTGCGATATAATAGGCTGATATCATGCTTGGGGATTAGAGAGAAGAATCTGCAAGCGTTCTCGAACAGAAGACCACATTTGATAAAAAGAACTCCACTCGACAAAATCAATATCATCTCCTAATTCTCCCGCCCTAAATTTTGGGTAAAATTCAGCGGATGACATTAGATACTGGGTTTCGTATTGCTTTAAATCTGTTTCTATTTCTGCGGTTTGTTGTTGAGCAATGGTAATTTCGTGGGCGATGATTTTTTTGAGGGCTTGTTCTATAACTTCGCTGACTTCGCCTCGGTGATAGAGTCTTTCTAGGATTTTGAGCTGTTCCAGAATTTGATTTTGGGTTGCCATTGCTGAAGGGTGGATAATTTGGCTTGAATTGAGTTTAACTTACTTTTATTTGAATGTGGTAATGGCGATCGCCCAGAGAATCCGAATATTTTGCTCTGATTCGCGGGACTCTCGCATTGCGCTCAGAAACAGGGCTTACGCATTCTTACCAAAGAAACCGGGTTTTTAGCTAATTTGTGGGCTGTAACGAAGGCTTTTCGTAAAAAAACCCGGTTTCTGACCATCCGTGCGTAATTCCTGAGAAAATTATTTCGATGTCAGTAATAAGTGGTGCGTCAGAATTGGATTTTTGGTGACGATCGAGAATTACTAAACTGACGCACCCTACTACTCTAGATTCGCAATTTCCCAGTATATTTATTTCTCAGCCATTTTATCGAGCTTTTCCCTCACCAATAAATCTAACAAGAAACGGAGCATAAATAAGCCGCCACATCCTGCAATAGCAAAAGCTACGATCGCCCCCGTTTGATATCCGCCCACCAGCAGCACTGCGCCCGACAGCACCCCAAACCCAGCTACACAGGCAAAAATCAGAGTTTTTAGGGCTAGATTGATGCGTTTCAGGGCGCGATCGCTCTCAATATTGCGTACCCTAATTTGCAGTTCCCCATCTTCAATCCGATCTTCCAAACGCTTGAGGAAAACTTGCGATTTGCTCGGCCCTCGCAACTTGTAGGTGATGAAATTTCGCGCTTGCACAGCCAATTCTGAAATCGCACTTCCCCGCCCCTTACTCACCGCAATACTCTTGACAAAAGGCTGAGCGCATGATAAGAAATTGTAGTTAGGATCGAGAGTTCTGGCAATGCCGTCGAGAGTTGTCAGCGACTTGACAATAAACATCATTTCTGCTGGCAGGCGAAACGGTTGTTGCTCGAACATGATATACAGTTCGTTCTTGATTTCGTTAAAGGCTTGAAAGTCGATCGGCTTATCAATAAACTTATCCAACAGAAAAGCAATCAGCCTCCGCACCGGCATCATATCCGGCATCGGCTCAACTAAGCCCACCGCGATCAAAGTATGGAGTACCGCGTCGGTATCCTTTCTCAGCACAGCAAAAAAAGTCTTGACCATTTCGTCTTTAGCCAAAGACTTTACCTCTGCCATCATCCCAAAGTCGTAAAAAATTAAGCTGCCATCTTCTGTTACCGCCAAGTTTCCAGGATGCGGGTCAGCTTGAAAAAAACCGTCAATTAACAACTGCTTCAAGTAACAGCAAATTCCGAGTTGGTTGAGCTTCGTAATATCTACTCCTATCGCCTCTAGACTAATCTTATCGTCTACCTTAATCCCCGGAACGTATTCTAAAGTTAGCACTTTTTGAGTCGTGTACTGCCAGTAGACTTTCGGGACAATAATCTGAGGAAATTCTTGAAAATTATGGCTGAAGCGATCGGAATTTTTACCTTCTTGCACGTAGTCAATTTCTTGATATAAAATCTTAAAAAACTCGTGATAAATAGATTCTAGCCCGTACTTGCGCGTTCCGGGCAAATGCCGATCGCAAAAACGCATCACTTGCCGCACGGCCTTCACATCTAAATCGAATAATCTTTCTAAACCAGGACGCTGCACCTTGACAATCACATCTTCTCCGGTGTGCAGCCTCGCTTTGTGCACCTGTCCCAGACTTGCAGCAGCGATCGGCAACGAATCAAAATCGCGGTACAAAGCATAAATATCTTTGCCTAACTCTGATTCTACAAGAGCGATCGCCTCTTCGGAACTAAATTCAGGAACCCGATCCTGCAACTGTTCCAACTCCTTGACGTACTCCAGCGGCAGCAAATCGGCACGAGTTGACAGAGACTGCCCGATTTTAATAAAAGTCGGGCCTAAATCCAGCAAAGTATTGACCAACCAATGGGCGCGAATTCTTCTGGTATGAGCAGAAGTATTTTGCAGCAGTCCATCCCACCACAAAAAAAACATAAACTTTCCCGCAGCAGCAAAAACGTCTATTTGTCGTGCCAGTGGCGAATATTTAGAACGTTGCCAACGCAGGAGTTTCGGTGCAGCTTTTGTTAGCATAATATTCACGATCGAGTTCTATGGAGCGCGACAATTTTTAGGGCATATTCGTGCAGAAATCGGCTTGTATGAAAATACTTCGCTGTCAGCCTGGGAAAGAGTTAAAAAAATCGGTTTGTTCGGTCAATACTATGTCATGCCATCTCCCGTTATACAATCATAACTAAGTTTGAGAGTTCGGAATGCGAGTCCCGATTGATTCAGCAATAGATGACTCAAATCTGAAGGCTAAAACATTAGCAAACACACCTACTAATTTGGGGTAAATAACCCCACATTTTATAAGTTTTTTGGAGCATCAGCTATGGGGAGCCGACAATTTTAACTGGCAACCAAGGCAACAATTCAAAAAGCAGGATTTGTTGATAGTGTTTGCTATTTCCCAATCTCCCGATCGAGGCAATTCTGGCCTGTTGGCTGCCAATTCCCAGTTGCTTTTCAATATAGCTATTCTCCTAGATGGCCGATATCCGCTAGAGATTGTGGCAGAGTCAGAGTAAAAGATGTGCGCCACAATTCATCAGATTCAGAACTTTGTGCCGGACAGCTAGACACATCAATAGTACCATTCAAGTGCTGTACTAAACACTTTACCAGAGCCAGACCCAAACCCGTACCGGCGATCGCTTGGTCTGTGATCCCAGTTCCGCGCCGGAACTTGTCAAAGATGTGGGGCAAATCAGCAGCAGCAATGCCGGGCCCAAAATTAGAAACGCTCAGGACAATACGCCCGATCGCTTCAGACACGTCGAAAACTACGGCCGTTCCTGAAGCTGAGTATTTGCCAGCATTCGTTAGCAGTTCCAGCAGCACCCGCTTGAGACTGTCCGGGTCGGTTTCCAAGCTCGGGGTAAACTTCGGCACATCCACCTTCAGAGTCAATCCGCGATCCGCCCACTTTTTCTCAAAATCTCCAGCTAAATCTTCAATTAAAGGCTTGAGATCGATTTTGGTGACAGAGATCGGGACTTGCTGGGGTTCAAACTGCTTGAGGGCTAGCAAATCATTAACTAGAGCGGTTTCCTTAGAACACTGCTGTTCTAGAATGTCGAGATATTTAATCCGACTTGCTGAGGGCTGTTCAGCTTGTTTGAGCATCAGAATCGCCAGCTTCATGATGGTTAAAGGGGTTCGCAACTCGTGACTCAGAGTGCTGAGAAACTCGTCTTTAATCACCTTCAATTTGTGCACTTGCTCTAGTTGATTGGCAGATTGTTCGTAGAGTTTCTGCTGCACTTCGAGACTTTGCTGCAACTGATCGGTTCTTTCTGAGACTAGGGTTTTTGCTTCCTTAAGCATCTGGGTTTGAGTAATCGCCCAGCTCGATCGAGCTGCGACTAATTCCACAACTTCCAATTCTTCAGGGCTCCAATCCCGGATCTCCGAGTGCTGCAACATCAAAAATCCCAACACGCTGTCGTCTCCGTTGGCGCCCGTGAGGGGAACCAGCAACAGGGCGCGAATGCCTTGGAGTTTCAAGATTTCTGCGGCGCCCTCTGGTTCGTTGGCGATTAATTCCCTGGCGTCAGCTAGGGCGAGGGATTCGGGGGCGCTGTGGAATGCTCGGCGGCACAAATTAGATTCCGCCAGCCAAAAAGCCGAAGAGTTATTTGATTTTGAGTTAGGGATTTTGGATGGGGAATTGGCAGTTTTCTCCTTGGTTTTTGTTTTTGCACTTGTGATGTGTTTTCCGGCATCGCTGGGTGCTATTGTGTCTGTATTTGTAGCTTTTTTCAGAGGAAATTCGCCAACTAATTCGACTTTTGCTTTGGGGGTTTGATTGCCAGAGCGAGTTTTCAATAGAGGGTCTGTATGTTTCAACAGCAGGATTTGTCCTCTATCGATTTGCAGGGTATCGACGGTATGTTCAATAACTTGCTGCAAAATTCGATCGACTTCTGAACTGGTATCGATCGCCTCCGTGACTGAACCGAGGAGATTTTTGTATTTAGCTTGTCGCTGTAACTGTTGGTTTAAACTGGCAATTTCTTGATTTTTTTTAATTTGAAAAATCGCGATGCCGATCGCCTCGGATACTGATTCTAGACTCTCTCTGTCAGCGGCAGACCACTCGTAATGTTGCGATTTACCAACAACCACCACGCCGTTGAGGGCCCCTGCAAATCGTGCAGGCCCTGCCAAAATTGCCCGACCCAGCAGTGATGTCACAGGGGAATTGGACAATGAATCTCCCAGATAGTCGCCAGAGTCGGATATCGCCACTATCTCGCCGTCTGCTAGCACTTTTGCCAAGACGGGATCTTCTAGCGATATGCTAGGCGATTTGAGGTTTGGGGTTTGGGAGCGTTCCGGTATTTGAGCTGCACCGTCGTCGGCTGCTTCGACAGCAGCATTGGGGCGATCGCTCTTATTTTGCCAACAAGCATTTGGATTTACTATTTTATGGTCAACCACAGCACCAACAAAACAGAAATCTGCCCCCCAAGCCGCCCCCAAAGTATTGGCTATTTGCAGCAGGATTTCTCGATCGAAGCTGGTCGCGAGAATTTGGTAAATTTGCCGCCCCATCAGGGCAGGATCGACCTGGTACTGCATAAGACGATCCAGAAATTTTTGGACTGATACTGGTTCTGCGGTTGGCGGTAGATGCAAAGTGCAAGACTCTGACGGCGAGCGCTCGCTCGGACTAAAATCTTGATTTCCCTGGTAATCGATCATGGCAACGAAGCCTTTATTTTAAGATGTTTGAGCAGGCTCGCGCTGCACGCATACAACCTATCCACAACACCCGATTGGACTGTTATGAGCCTGCTTTGTGTGTTTCCGCAGCCCGTCGGCCGATCGCTAAATCTGTGAAACATATACCCCGATGAGACCGAATTCTATTTTGCTGTTTTCTAGCCTTCGATCTGTACCGGATGAACTTTAGCATCCCTTAGGCGATCGGGATAAATCGCATTCCCACTAATGTTGACCGTTATTAGTATGAAGCTTTTCTTGAGACCGCTTGGTGATACCCCTCTCTTGAGTCTGTGATGTTTCCTATTTAAGTTTGTGATCCTGGCTTTTTTTTATTGTGATACAAATCAGACGATTTAGTGACCTATATCACAAAAGTTTAAAATTCCCAAATTATCAGTCATGAGGATCGCACAGAGCTTGTGAGTTTTTGCTCAAAAACTTACAAACTCTCAGCTCCAAAAGAGGCTGGCTCAGTTCTGTTGTTAAATTTATCCGACTTGCTTGCTTACTTACTTATTTTGTGCTTCTTGTTGGGCTTGATCGCTATTTTGGCGGTAAAGTGCAGTACGGTTGACAGCGGTGGTATAGCGGGGATGATTGGGAGGCACGGCGGCCATCAAATCCGAAGCTTGCTGCCACTTAGCAGCTACGATCAACCAATCCTCGCGAGATTGAGCGGTTTTGCCGTCAGTGGCTGCTTGCTGGGCCGATCGCACTGCTTTGGCAAAAGAGTCAACAGAATTAGCAGTCTCCTTAGAAACTTTCACAGCAGTTACAACTGCCGGACTCGGAGCGACAGTTCCCACAGCTTGCGTGCTGGCTGGCGTGCTGTTTGCCACTTGAGAGTTGAGTCCCTTGTAGGTGGCGACCCCGGCAGCCAGCAACAGCAGGCTCAAGCTGACGCCCCCGACGATACCGCGCTGAAATTGTCGCGGTTCTTGCAGCAGAGAGCGACGGGGTGCAGCGATTCTCGGCAGAGCCAGCTTGCTGGATCGAGCTTGGCGATCGTGATGGGCGGCGGCGAAACGCTTGAACAAATTCGCCTTTCTCAGTTTAATTTCTTGAGACCACAGCAGTTGATTTTCCGGATCGCGGCTAATTTCTTCGAGCCACAGCAGTTGGTGTTCTCGGACAAGCCGGCTGTTGATGTTGACTCGGCGAATATTGCGGGGATCGAGGCCCTCCAAAATTTCTCGGACTCGATCGACCAAGCTAGACTGTTCGAGCAGTTGCGGCGTTGCAGCTTCGCACAGCAGTTGCAGCACCCCTTCTGCAAATACGGCTCGGGCTCTGACACCTACTTGTGCTAGTTCGTCGTTAAGGATTTGAATAATCGAGGCCACCGAACCCTCGCGAGCTTGTCGGGCAATGTCATCTATTGGATTCGCCATAAAACTATCTTGACACTTAGAATCTGGTAAATTTTTAACCCAAAGTCTCGGATTTAATTTTTACTTATACAGGTTATCACTGACACTGCCAGGTTAAAATAAACGGGTGCAAATCTTGCATCGCGATCCCACTTAAAATTATCATCACAGCATCGAGCTCTCGCCAACCGGAAATAAACTATGGGTAAAGTAATTAGCGGTAAAATTTTTGTTGTAGACGACAACATCGATACAGATCAAATTATCCCAGCCGAATACCTGACCCTGGTTCCCTCGAAGCCGGACGAGTATGAGAAACTAGGCAGTTACGCGATGATTGGGTTGCCCGATCGCTACGGCAAGTTTATGGAGCCCGGGGAAATAAAAACCCAATATCCGATTATCATTGCTGGCGAAAATTTTGGCTGCGGTTCTTCGCGGGAGCACGCCCCAATCGCTCTCGGGGCCGCCGGAGTCACAGCGGTGGTGGCTTTGTCTTACGCGCGGATTTTCTTTCGCAATTGCTCGGCTACTGGCGAATTGTACCCGATCGAATCAGTCGATCGGCTTTGCGACTTATTTGTAACAGGCCAAGAAGTCACCATCGATTTTGAGAGCGATCGAATTATCAACCACACTCAAAACCTAACCTACTCGCTCAAGCCTTTAGGAGATGTCGGGCCAGTGATTGATGCCGGAGGGCTGTTTGCTTATGCACGAGCAACGGGAATGATTGCCGCTCGCTCTTAACTCTTAAAACCCCTGCCAAGTAGGGTACGCGATCCGCACCTGACGTTAGTTTTGAGATTTGGGGCCGAGTAGAAGCTGGCCCCAAAACAAATTAAAAATCAGCGACAGCCGATCGGCACAATCAAAGAGAATCAATAAAACTCAATAAAATGCGCTGGTGAGGAATGCCCAAAGGCCGCACATCTCCCGACTTTTGAGAATAGCATTTACCAACCCGAATATCCTGGGCTGTCAACAACTGCATATCCCAACCCTCGTGCAACACTAAATCCTGGACATCCGCACTAAGCGGTGAGTGAAACACGTGGCGAACAATATCTCCTTCAACATCGCAACAAAACAAAGAAACAGTCGCAGGAGCCCAGCCAATTTCCTCGGATAGTTCCCGCCGCACAGCCGTTTCCGGAGTTTCTCCAGGTTCCAAATGTCCGCCAAACAAAGCCCAATGTCCGGGATACCTGATATTAGGAATATCATCTCGCAACTGGCAGAGAAACTTGCCGTCTCGGTACAAAATGGCGATCGCAACGTGAATTTTAGTCATCAACAAGTAAGGTTTGTAGTGCGGACTTCAGTCCGCTATCCGAAGAGCGGACTGAAGTCCGCACTACAAACCCAGGAGTTTCTCCCAGTTCCAAATGTCCGCCAAACAAAGCCCAATGTCCGGGATACCTGATATTAGGAATATCATCCCGCAACTGGCAGAGAAACTTGCCGTCTCGGTACAAAATGGCGATCGCAACGTGAATTTTACTCATCAACAATTAAGGTTTGTAGTGCGGACTTCAGTCCGCTCTTCGGATAGCGGACTGAAGTCCGCACTACAAACCCAGGAGTTTCTCCCGGTTCCAAATGTCCGCCAAACAAAGCCCAATGTCCGGGATACCTGATATTAGGAATATCATCCCGCAACTGGCAGAGAAACTTGCCGTCTCGGTACAAAATGGCGATCGCAACGTGAATTTTAGTCATCAACAAGTAAGGTTTGTAGTGCGGACTTCAGTCCGCTATCCGAAGAGCGGACTGAAGTCCGCACTACAAACCCAGGAGTTTCTCCCAGTTCCAAATGTCCGCCAAACAAAGCCCAATGTCCGGGATACCTGATATTAGGAATATCATCCCGCAACTGGCAGAGAAACTTGCCGTCTCGGTACAAAATGGCGATCGCAACGTGAATTTTACTCATCAACAAGTAAGGTTTGTAGTGCGGACTTCAGTCCGCTCTTCGGATAGCGGACTGAAGTCCGCACTACAAACCCATCACAGGATATAGACATACTGAATTATGGGAAAAAATTAGCATCTTCCTATGTTTATTTACGTGCCGCAGGAGTGCGGTTTAACTGTTCCATTTCCTCAACATAAACTTCACCTAAATCACGATTTGCCAATTCCTTCACAGTAATACTCTTGTAGCGAACTTCTCCCTTCAGCAAAACTTCATCGCCAAGTTGGGGTAAAGCTTGCTTAGTTAAAATCCACATTTTACCAGTACCGTCTTGAAGTTGATAAGCCGCATTCCCCACAAAAGGAGCGCGATTTTCCACTTTTCCCCGGAGATAAACTTCACCATCGACTTGGCGCTTTTGTTGAATGTCGCCAATGCTAGCAACATTAAAACCAAGATTGAGTTGAGACAGAGGTAAATTGCCACAACTGAGCAAACCGCTGGTAAGTATTAGCAATAAAGAGCCTGTGGAGAATCTGGGAACCCAAACTTGCTTAATTGCAGTAGTCATTGGTCAACTGATGTGAGATTTGAGATACGACCTACTTTAACAGAATCCCCAGAATCGATCGCAAGTCAGCAATTTTTCTAGTGTAGTCCTTGACAGCGATTAAGCTAAAATCTAAAATCGTCAGCCCCTAACCCAGAGTCTACAATGGATGTCAAAACTGCTCAAATACTAGATGGTAAAGCTTTAGCGACCAAAATTCAAAGCGAGTTGAGCGATCGAGTCCGCGCCCTCCACAGCCTGATGGGGCGTCCTCCGGGACTGGCGGTGCTGATGGTGGGCGACAACCCAGCCAGCGCGGCTTACGTGCGAAACAAAGAGCGAGCCTGCGCTAAAGTCGGTATAGCTTCCTTTGGCCAGCATTACCCAGCCAACGCCACTCAAGCCGAATTGGAACTTGCAATTGAGGCACTCAACGAGGACGATCGAGTAGACGGCATTTTAGTGCAATTACCGCTACCAAAACACTTAGATGCAATTTCGCTACTTTACCAAATCGCCCCCGACAAAGACGCTGACGGACTTCACCCTGTAAATTTAGGCCGCTTGGTGCGCTCTGAGAAAGGTTTGCGGAGTTGTACTCCCGCCGGAGTCATGCGCTTATTGCAGGAATATCAGATTGAGTTAAAAGGAAAAAATGCCGTAGTTTTGGGACGCAGTATTTTAGTCGGTAAACCGATGGCGCTGATGCTGTTAGAAGCAGATTGTACAGTAACAGTAGCTCATTCGCGATCGCAAAATCTAGAATCAATCACCAGCCAAGCCGATATTTTAATCGCCGCCGTCGGGCGCACAGAAATGATTGCAGCTAATATGGTCAAACCCGGAGCAACAGTCATCGATGTCGGTATCAACCGCGTCGTCAATCCAGACGGTACCAGCCGTTTAGCCGGAGATGTAGATTTTGATGCGGTGAAAACAGTAGCCGGATTTATCACCCCAGTACCGGGAGGAATCGGGCCGATGACTGTCGCGATGCTGTTGGCAAATACGGTTGCGAGTTATTGCAAGAAGCAACAGGGTTAAAGACAACAACCCATCTACGGCATTCCACAAACTTAACAGAGAAAAGCAACAAAAGCTCGGGGAAAAAATCAATAAATAAGAGATATTTTCCCCCATTTTAATTGAAAATCTTACTGCTAGCCTGAATTTAGATCGTGTCCGGTCAATTCCTCCGCAGCGCTGAGTCCGCATCCATTAGGTTAGTAGTGAGGACTTTAGTCCGCATCCATTAGGTTAGTAGTGAGAACTTTAGTCCGCATCCATTAGGTTAGTAGTGAGGACTTTAGTCCGCATCCATTAGGTTAGTAGTGAGAACTTTAGTCCGCATCCATTAGGTTAGTAGTGAGGACTTTAGTCCGCATCCATTAGGTTAGTAGTGAGAACTTTAGTCCGCATCCATTAGGTTAGTAGTGAGGACTTTAGTCCGCATCCATTAGGTTAGTAGTGAGAACTTTAGTCCGCATCCATTAGGTTAGTAGTGAGGACTTTAGTCCGCATCCATTAGGTTAGTAGTGAGGACTTTAGTCCGCATCCATAAAAAACTCAGATTCCTAACAATCCAACCAATCTTAGTACGATCGCGCGATCGCACAGGCTCCTAGAGAGATTCAAAGGAAGCAGTAAAGCCATCTAAAGTCAAGCATTCTTCCATAAAATCCTCTACATCATTGACATCTTCAAGTTGATATTCCATGATACGTTGACCGTCGCCTTTCATCTTTTTGGAAGAAAGAGGCGTAGCGGGATATTTGTCAGCTATCGCTTTGAAAGCTTTGGAATGGAGATCCCAGCTTGCGGCCGAACATTTAATCATTAAAACCCACACTATCTAATTCCTCCTACGGTTTGATTGACTAATAGTCCAGTATGAAGCTTAGCTCGACAGTGCCGATAAATCCAGGGATTCAGTTGTTTGGAAAAAACCTAAAAGCCGAGCCACTATGCGAGCTACACCACCCTTAACATTCGACTCCACATTCAAAGCCATCACCGGATCGTGCAGAGACAAGCGTAACAGAAACCAGCCGGATTCGCTAGCAGATGTGCAGGAAATTCGCACACCTTCGTAGTTATTGGGAACGATTTCCCAGTCGGCTGCGGTTGAGACAAATTCTTGCAGTTGTTCAATCACGCTATTTCCGTGGGCTTTGAAATCATCCACATTAATTTTAATCCGAAATTCCGAACTTTCTTCAGGCTCTTGTAAATTAGCAATTAAATCGGGCAAAGATTGATTAGCTAGCTTAGATTTAGCCAATTCAATCAATAACTTACTGACCAAATAAGCGCCATCATCCAGAAAGTAATTTTCTTTCAAAGCTCCATGTCCAGAGGTTTCAATTGCCAGCCACGATTCCTGTCCGGCTGAATTGAGGCGAATTGACTCGTCAATCACGTTTTTGTAGCCGCGTTTAAAGCGATGGTGAACTCCTTTCAAATCCTGTTCGATGAATTGCGTTAAGCCATCCGAGGTGATAGAATCGGTGACAATCGTAGAGCCTGGGTGTTCTTGTAGGACGATCGCCGAAATCAAGGCAATTAAGCGATTCCGATTGAGTTCCTTGCCAAACTGATCCACCGCCGCACTGCGATCGACATCCGTATCAAAAATAATCCCAAAATCAGCTTGATTTGCAATTACCGCTTGACAAATTGACTGCATTGCCTGTTTATCTTCGGGATTTGGCACGTGGTTGGGGAAAGTACCATCTGGTTCTAAAAACTGACTGCCGGTAGTGTCTGCACCTAAAGGTTTTAAGACTTTATCGACATAAAAACCGCCCGCACCATTGCCCGCATCCACAACAATTTTCAACCCGGTTAGCGGTTGCTCAAAATTCTCGGGATGATTGACTGATTCCCGAATCTTTTTAACAAACTGGTTGGCATAAACTGAGATAAAATCGTGCTTGGTAATGTTACCGGGCGCTGAGGCTGAATCAAAATTATTGCTTTGGGCTAGTGTTAAGATATCGGTAATATCTTTTTTTTGTAACCCACCGTGGGCGGTGAAAAACTTTAAGCCGTTGCGATTAAAAGGCAAATGGCTAGCAGTCAGCATAATCGCGCCGTCGCAATCAAAACCCGGGGTAATGGTACTCATAAACATGGCGGGAGTTGAAGCCATATCAAAGTCGTACACTTTGGCACCAACCGAGGCGATTCCATCCATGACTGCTGACATTAAAGTTGGCCCTGACAGACGGCTGTCACGCCCGATCGCAATTGTTAATTCTGCGACGGGTTTGTTGATTTTTTGCACCAGCCAACCGACAAAAGATTTACCTAAAATTGTCGCAACTTCCGGCGTTAGGTTGACTTTTTCATCCGGAACCCCTTCGAGGGCGATACCGCGAATGTCTGAGCCATTTTGGAGTTTTGTCCAGTTGAAATTTTCCATAATCTATTGATGGTAATTAGAAGGAATAGGAATAAGGAACAAGCCTCGCTTCAGCTACAAGCAGGTAACAACAACCCAACAGCCGCGCGAGCGGGGAAGCTGTCAAACCTTCTGCAAGCTGACAACTGAAAACTGTCAACTGTCAACTGTTAGCTGTTAACTGTTAACTGTTAGCTGTTAGCTGTTAACTGTTAGCTGTTAACTGTTAACTGTTAACTGAAAACTGAAAACTGAAAACTGACAACTGACAACTGACAACTGAGGGCGGGCACAGGGGCACCGCCCCTACCAACTGACAACTGATAACTGAAACAAGAAGTCTATTGAGCTCTGATTGCTTAGTCGCGTTCGACGCTGTAAATTGCTTGCAAGCGGAACTCGCCACCGGCGGGGACTTCCACAATATCTGTCGCCGCATTGGTGGTTTCTACGCAGATTAAGCGCTGGTAATCTGTATCGTCGAGGTCGGCCATGCTGGCAGAAATTTTCACCCAGGGATTCCAGACTACGGCGGATTTACTACCAGAGGATTTGATGCGAATCCGACGATTGAGGGCGGCATCGTTAATGACGAATTCCTTGGCGACATCGAGATAAATGCGATCGACTTCACCTGTAACCGCGACTGCACCCACTTGAGTTTTTTCGATACCACCATCAACTTTATCAAGATACTGGCTGTTTTCTAGACCCAAAACCTGCACGCGGTTGATATCGCCGACTAGGAAATAGGTGTGGAAAGCTTGGGTGAGGGGAAATGCTTTATCACCTAGATTGCGGGTAATTAATTCTACAGTGAGACTGGTACCGACAGTAATGACGATCGCCAGTTCAAAAGCTTGAGGCCAAATTGCTCTAGTTTCCTCAGTATCCTTGATCCCTAGAATCACTTGGGTGGCGCCCTCTGGGGTAGTGGCGGTGCTGACAACATTCCAGAGGCGATTGCGAACAAACCCGTGAGCGGGACGCCCCAGCCCTTCGGGATCTGGGCCAAACCACGGCCAACAAATGGGTACACCGCCTTTGATGGCTTTTCCTTCGGCGTAATAGGCTTTGTCGCTGACGAACATCAAGTCAGCGGTTTCGGTGGCCCGTTGGAAGGAGAGCACTTGGCCCGAATACACAGAAATCAAGGCTTTAGCTTTACCGTTGTCGATGTGAACCATCGGGAAACCGCCGTTTCCTGTAGCGAAGGTGAGCTGGCCGGGAATGCCGTAGGCTGCGTTTAATTGGTCAATACTCATGCTGTGGGCCTGGTTACTTGCTACCCAATTATCCGATATTATGGTGGCTAGATTTTTTTGTATTGTTGAGTTCGACCAAGGAGAGTGTCGGCATCGGGTTAAACTACTTCTGCCGTTTAAATCAACAACGGCGATTTTTTGACAGCAACAACCCGAAGGCGGCGATAATCAGCAGTCCAACCAGCATCCTGGTAAAGCGTCGGTTGCAAACGTTCTGCAACTGCAAGAATTGCGCGCGATCGCACTTCGTCCGACAAACCCGACAAAAAACCGCCTGCAAACATTTCAATCCAATTTACCATACCCGCGCTACCGCCTTCTAGAAGAGTCGGGCGATCGAACAAAACCGCATAACCCACCTCAAAACCCTGCTTTTCCAGCAACCCAGCATACTCGCCGATACTAGGAAAATACCAAGGATTAAGCGATTCAGGCTCCGAAAAACCAATTTCCGACAAAACACTCAAAAGCGCCCGGACGATCGCCCCCACATTCCCCTGACCGCCAAACTCAGCCACAAAACGACCTCCCGGCTTCAGCGCTTTTTCCACGCAATTAATAACAGCATCAGGCTGCTTAATCCAGTGCAAAACCGCATTAGAAAACACAGCATCTAACGGCACTTCCCCTTGAAAATTCCGCGCATCCGCTGCCGCAAAATCAAGGTGAGGATAATTTGTTTTAGCCGTCGAAATCATAGACAAAGACGAATCAATACCTTGCACAAAAGCACCGCTTTCAGCAATCTTTGCAGTTAACTGTCCCGTACCGCAGCCCAAATCAATAATTCGTTCTCCCGCCTGCGGAGCGAGCAAATTCAAAAGCGATTCACCGTACTGCCAAACAAAAGCGTGATTCTGCTCGTAAAGAGCTGTATTCCAAGAATCTTGTGACATTTTAAAATCCTCAATTTGTCGAGAGGCAGGACTAAAATTGGAAACCCGGTTCTTCCGTACTACTTCTCTTCTTTTCTCTTCTCTTCGTGTCCTTCGCGTCTTCGCGGTTCATTGAAATTAATATAACTGACGCATGGGTAGCTAGAAACCCGGTTTCTACCTATATTTCTCGTCACCCAACCTATTGCTCGTAGAAACCGGGTTTCTGAGACTGCACCCTTCATTATTAAATTATTTCCCCGCAAGCAGACCAATTCCATCCCCATCAATACGACAAACCCTAATATTCTCCAAAATCCGCGCTCCCTGCTTTTCATAAAAAGCAATTGCTCGCGCATTCTTCGCATTAACAGTCCATTCAATCCGCCCGCAATTTGTGGATTCAGCAATTTGTGCCAAATGTTTTAACAAAGCTGTACCGACTCCCATATCCCGCATAGGAGCTTGCACAAATAAATCATCAAGCCAAAGACAAGGCTGCGTCAATAAACTTGAATAAGTAGGATAAAACATAGCAAATCCTACCGCTTGTCCGGCAATTTCTGCCAATAATACCCGCGCTAGCGGAGGCTGGCTAAATAAAGTTTCCTGCAATTTGTCTGCTGTTGCTGCCAACAAAGTTTTCGCTCCATCGAACTCGCTTTTTTGCGTAATAAAAGCCAGAATTAGTTCTAAATCTGCCATCTGTGCTTCTCTAATTTTGATATCTAGATTAGCCATTGTTTGATTTTTAAGTTTGCCTATTCATTACTGTATTGAATGCCATCATCAATGTCCAATATATTTTTACTTAACGACTTATACTTTAAAAGTATTAATCATTTAAAAGCTATGGAACTGCGACATTTGCGTTACTTTATTGCAGTTGCAGAGGAACTGAATTTCACTCGCGCAGCGGCAAGACTGCACATGGCTCAACCTCCGCTTAGCCAACAAATTCAGCATTTGGAGGCCGAGTTGGGCTTTCAACTGTTTCGCCGCACGAAGCGGACGGTGCAGCTAACGGAAGCGGGACAGGTTTTTTTTGAGGAATCGCAGAAAATTTTGCAGCAAGTCGATCGCGCAATTCAACTCGGCAAACAGACAAGCCGCGGGGAACTCGGCCAACTGACTGTAGGCTTTGTGAGCTCCTCCGCGCACAATGTAGTTCCAGCTATTTTGCAGGCGTTTCGCACTCGATGTCGGGCCGTCAAACTCGAACTGCACGAACTTACCACTAACGAACAGTTGCAGCGGTTGCGGTTCGGGCAAATTGATATCGGCTTCGTGCGTCCTCCGATCGAGGAAGATGGCATAAATTCCGAAATCGTTTTCCGAGAACCTCTGATCGTGGCGCTACCAGAAACGCATCCGGCGGCTGATTCATATCAATTCCGGTTGCACTCCTTATGATATACTGAAAGAGCATCAAGAATGCAATGAGGACAATTTATGCCTAAACGCCTAAAGTTGGAACCCCATCAAACCCCCTCGGAGTTGTCTAAACTTTATCGTCAAGTGTCAGACCCAATTGAACGGACGCGCTACCAAATAATTTGGCTTTTGGCAACTGGACGAGAGACAGAAGATGTCGCGGATGTCACGGGTTACTGCCGTAACTCTATATATCGCGAAGGTTCGTCGCTACAATCAATTAGGTGCTAAGGGGTTGAAAGACCAACGTCATCAACATCCGGGCACTCCACCTTTACTCTCTGTTGTAGAACAAGCACAAATGCGGCAAACTTTACAAGCTCCTCCCGCTGATGGAGGATTATGGAACAGTCGTAAAGTTGCTGAGTGGATGGGTAATTTACTTGACCGTCCAGTCAGCGTACAAAGGGGTTGGGACTATCTACGTCCGCCCAAGTTTCGGTTACGGATACCCAGACCTGAACACGACCTAGCTGACCTTGAAGTCCAAGAAGCTTGGAAAAAAAACTGCGAACGCAAGCTAAACGAATTCAACAGCAGCATCCACTAGCAGCAGTAGAAGTGTGGGGAATGGATGAGCATCGTCTCGGACTAAAGCCGATAATTAGGCGAGTTTGGGTAGGATATGGGGAGCAGCCAATAGCCAACGTAAATTGGCGCTATCAATGGCTATGGTTATATGGTTTCGTACACCCCTCAACCGGAGAAACATACTTTTGGATTCTCCCAAAAGTTAACATCGAGCTTTTTAACTTAGTTTGAGAAGACTTTGCGAGAGAATTTGAAGTAGGTAAAGATAAACACATCATATTAACTATTGACCAAGCAGGTTGGCATACCAGTCCACAAGTTCGAGTCCCCGAAGGTCTACACTTGGAATTTATGCCCTCTCATTCTCCCGAATTACAACCAGCAGAACGTCTGTGGCCTTTAGTAAATGAACCAATTGCCAATCGGTCATTTCAAAATATTGATGAATTAGAAGAAGTATTATTTCAACGTTGCCAAGTTCTGCTGAAACAATCTTCTTTGATTAAAGGGATTACTTGTTTCCATTGGTGGCCTACAACCAAAGCTATATCATAAGGAGTGCAACCGGAATTGATATCACGGGCTTTTGTGGAATTGCGCGAACTTTCTGGCGAACCGTTTATCTTATTTCCGCGTTCCCAGGCTCCGGGACTGTACGATGCGATCGTCAGTTTTTGCCAGCAAGCAGGTTTTAGTCCGATCGCGGCTCAAGAAGCAATTCAAATGCAAACCATTGTCTGTCTAGTCGCCGCCTCGATGGGAGTGGCAATTGTCCCGGAGTCGATGCAAAATTTCCAGCGCTGCGGTGTTGTTTACAAACCGTTACAGGAACCAAGTCCGATCATCTCAATTGCTCTAATTGGGCGCGACAATCCCACGCCAGCGGTGCAGCGGTTTTTGCAGACAGCCAGGGACTTACAGTAGATATGGACGGGCTATAAGAGCCCATCCCACAAGAAATTCACTTCTTGTGGAACAGGCCGGAAAGCCTGTTCTTAAGAACCGTAAAAGTCGGCGCGATCGACCTTAATCACCGATCGATTAATCCCAACCGGAATCCTTCCTAGCGCCCGATTTCAACATCTTCAAGGATACCAAGTGCATCAGGTACTAGGACGGCTGCGGAGTAATATGCAGTAACAAGGTAAGACATAATGGCCTTTTCACTAAGCTGTTTCGCATTTAAATTGTGATAACGGCATTTCCTTTTTTTTAAGTTTTCGTCCCCATTTGATAACCAATTCTCCTTCATTTAAAAGCTTGTGCAACAAAACGTAACTCCCTAGGTAGGATGGTCAGGATGATTCCAATCAAGGAAGAATTATGGTAGTATTCATCCATGAGTCCAGAAGAAAAAGATCAAAAAATTGAGAGTTTAGAGCAATAAATTCAAGTCCTGC